>JAADIO010000049.1:0-12454 GCA_013151235.1 Deltaproteobacteria bacterium
AGCGTCCGGCCGACTTCGGACCGTGCCAAGGAGACCCTCTTCAATATTTTCGGAGACCGGGTGCGAGGGGGCGTTTTTCTCGATCTCTTTTCCGGGTCGGGAAGTATCGGTCTGGAAGCGGCCAGCCGGGGGGCCTCCGAGGTGGTCCTGGTGGAGAAAGACCCGGCGACCTTTGCCCTGCTTTGTGAGAATCTGGCACGCTGCGGACTTGATGATCGGGTGACGGCTCTCCGGTTGGACGGGGCGGAAAGCCTTGATCTCTTTCGGGAGCAGGGCAGATCCTTTGATGTGATCTTCCTCGATCCGCCGTACAGGGACCCGGAGGCTTACGGTTTGATTTCGCTGCTTGATCGGGAAGGCCTGCTCGCCGCAGAAGGAGTATTGGTGGCGGAACACGACCGCAGGCGTCTCCTGCCGGAACAGGAGGGTTCTTTGGTGCGGGTACGTCAAAAGAGGGTTGGGGATACGATCTTTTCATTTTACCGGAAGGCGGGGAAATGACCAAAGGGAAGAGGAGAGAGAAAATCGCCGTCTATCCCGGCACCTTCGACCCGATCACCAACGGTCATGTCGATCTCATCGAACGGGGGCTCCGCATCTTCGACCGGATCATCATTGCGGTGGCGCCCAGTGAGAACAAGGCGCCTTTTTTTGCGCTGAACGAACGGGTGGAGATGATCCGGGAGGTTCTGACAGGCCGTTCCGATGTGGAGATCGATATCCTGCAGGGGCTGCTGGTAGAGTATGTCCGAGAGAAGAAGGCGGTCGCCGTGATTCGCGGCCTGCGGGCGGTCTCCGATTTTGAATATGAATTTCAGTTGTCCCTGATGAACCGGAAGATGGATGCCGATTTTGAAGCGGTCTTTTTGATGCCGAGCGCCCGGTATACGTATCTGAGTTCCAGTATCATCAAGGAGGTGGCTCAACTCGGTGGATCCCTCAAGGATATGGTCCCCGAAGCAGTGGAACGAAAATTGAAACGGAAAAGGAAATAGCTGGCCGGTTTTTGCCGGGCCGGCTCCCTTCGAAGATCCCGGTAATTCAGCGGATCAAATGTTCAGGAGAGAATCAAATGAAATCTTTAGCCAATCGTGTCGGTTCCGTAAAACCTTCCATTACGCTGGCGATCAGCGCCAAGGCCAAGGAATTGCGGGCACAGGGAGTGGATGTGGTCGGTTTCGGTGCCGGTGAGCCCGATTTCGATACGCCGGAAAACATCAAGGATGCCGCTCGCCGGGCGATTGCCGATGGGTTCACCAAGTACACGCCGGCTTCCGGAACGCTGGAACTGAAAGAGGCGGTCTGTGCGAAGATGAAAAGGGACAACGGTCTCGATTATGCCCCCTCTCAGGTGATTGTTTCCTGCGGGGCCAAACACTCCCTCTATAATATCGCCCAGACCCTCTTTGAGGCGGGAGATGAAGTGATCATTCCAGCGCCCTACTGGGTCTCCTACCCGGACCAGGTGATTTTGCAGGATGCCCGTCCGAAGATCGTCCGGACCCGGGAAGAGGATGGTTTCCGACTTACTGCGGAGCTTTTGCGTGCGAATATTTCGGACAAGACCAAGGCGGTCATCCTGAACAGTCCCTCCAATCCAACCGGGTGCGGCTATTCCCTGGATCATCTGAAGGAGATCGCCGAGGTGATCGTAGAGCATGATCTTTATGTAATTTCCGACGAGATCTATGAAAAGCTGGTTTATGATGGTTTTGTCTTTTGTTCCATTGCCGAGGTCGGTGATGCCGTCCGCGAGCGGACCCTTGTGGTCAACGGGGTTTCTAAATCCCACTCCATGACGGGCTGGCGGATCGGCTGGACGGCCGGTCCGGAGAATATCATTCGGGCCATGGGAACCCTTCAGAGTCAGAGCACGTCGAACCCGAATTCCATTGCCCAGAAGGCGGCGGAGGAGGCCTTGACCGGTCCCCAGGAGGCGGTCTCGATGATGACCGGCGAGTTCGCGAAGCGGAGAAACTATATTGTGGAACGTCTGAACGCCATGGAAGGGGTCTCCTGCCTTATGCCCGTGGGGGCGTTCTATGTCTTTCCGAGGGTTTCCAAACTTTACGGAAGAAAAGCCGGGAATCATTTGATCCGGTCTTCCCTTGATCTTGCGGCCTATCTTCTCGATTCCTCCAAGGTGGCCGTGGTCCCCGGTTCCGCTTTCGGAGATGACGACTATATCCGGCTTTCTTACGCGACATCCATGGAAATGATCGAAAAAGGGATGGACCGTATCGACAAGTCTTTCCGTAATTTAAAGTGATTCCCGTCGTTTTGCTCCCGTTTATCCGTTTATGAGTCCTCCGGCTCCTTCTTTGCTTTACTCTCTTTAACTTATTATTTTGTGTATATTCACTGTGATTCTGTGTATTTACGAGGGATAAGCCGGATAAAGGCTGAAATAGCCAAAAATTTACAATTTTTTTCTTGACGGCACGGGAGGCCGGTCCTATAATGAAGTTATACGGAGATAGAAGAACCTCCTCGGATACCCTGTTCGTCAGGACGAGCGGGAGAGCCGGGTGGGGTTGTTGAATTATTCAGGATGAAATCGGATCGATCCGGGAGGTGATGCCGGGAAGAAACTTGTAACAGACATCGATATTTGACGGTAAATTTACCGACAAAGGCAAACCATCCGCGAGGGTGAGGCGCAAAGCTACCTGCCTGGTATCCAGGTCGAGGGGCTACCGAAGTAAGTTCTTGCAATAAATGGTATTGTAAGATCCGGATCAGCCGAACCAAGTTTGTTTTTGAGGTTCGGCGTTTTTTTTGCTTGTGGCGAAGCCGAACCTGTTTGCTCTTTGAGGTTCGGTTATTTTTTTGATGCTTGTGGCGAGGCCGAACCTGTTTGCTTCTTGAGGTTCGGCATTTTTTTTGAGGGCATTATGAAAAAACCAGTCACCAAAATAAAACAGATCGGGTTGTTGTTTCTGGCCTTCTTCCTTTTATCTTTTCTGCTGATTCCATCATTAAATACGGTGCGACACAACGAGGATTCCTCCCTGAATGTTGATGCCGTAAACCTGGGGCATAAAACTCCGGTCTCTTCCATGAAAGACCGGACCCGAGTCGATTCGTCCCGGAAAGAAGAATCTGTTCCGCCGGCCCCGGAAACCCTGCAGGTGGATTTGAGGAAGAATCCGGGGGACACGGCTGCGGCGGGTAAACGCCCCAAGGCGAAACCTTATGTCGAGCATGAGATCCTGGTCCGTTTTGCATCGAAGGTTTCCCCGGCAAAACTGACGGAAATCCTGGCCGATCATGATATGACCGTGGTCCGGATGTTGATGGGGAATCACCTCGCTTTTGTCCGGCTTCCTGAAACCCGGAGTGTTGCCGAGGCGGAGCGGATCCTGCGGAAGGTGCCGGGGGTCCTTTTCAGCGAACCCAATTATATCGTCCACACCACGAGCATCCCCGATGATTCCTCCTTTTCCAACCAGTGGGGATTTCAGAACACCGGCGCAGGCGGCGGGACGAATGATGCCGATATCGATGCCGTCGAGGCCTGGGACAAATCGACCGGTTCCTCTTCTATTGTGGTGGCGGTTGTCGATGAAGGGATCGACTACACCCATCCCGATCTTGCCGGCAATATCTGGACCAACCCGAACGAGATTCCCGGGAATGGAATCGATGATGACGGAAACGGCTTTATTGATGATGTACACGGCTGGGATTTCAATCACAATGATGCTACGACCTATGACGGGGCGAGCGAAGACCGGCACGGGACGGAGGTCGCCGGAGTCATCGGTGCGGTGGGAAACAACGGTGTCGGCGTGGCCGGGGTCTGCTGGAATGTCCGGATCATGTCGGTGAAGTTCATCTCCTATGGGAACGGGACCGTGGCCGATGCGATTTCCGCACTCGAATATGCCGCCAAGGAAGGGGCCCGGGTCGTGAATTGCAGCTGGGGCGGTACTTCCTATTCCGCCGCACTGGAGTCGGCCTTTCGTGATCTGGAAAACGCCGGTGTTTTAGTGGTGACCTCGGCCGGAAACAGCGGAAAGAATACCGATCTCTCTTCCCACTATCCTTCCAATTATGATCTTCCGAACATTATTTCCGTGGCCGCCACCGACAGAAACGATCTGTTGAGCTCCTTTTCCAATTACGGGGTGACGACCGTCGATCTCGGAGCACCCGGTTCTTCCATTTATACGACAGCTCCGGGCGGGAACTATGCTTATTTCAGCGGGACTTCGGCGGCATCCCCTTTCGTGACCGGGGCTGCGGCCCTGGCTCTTTCCGTTTTTCCCAATCTGACCTACCAGGAGTTGAAGGACCAGATCCTGAATCATGTTGATCCCATTGCATCCCTGACGGGAAAGACCGTGACCGGCGGCCGTCTGAATGTGAACAATCTGGTCTCAGCGCTTTCGAACGGAGATTCCGATGGGGACGGCATGCCCAACGGTTTTGAAAGCCGGTACGGGCTGAATCCTTTGGATGCCTCCGATGCGAATGCGGATGCCGATGGTGACGGGCTCACCAATCTGCAGGAGTACCGGGACGGCACCTCTCCTGTGAACAAAGACAGCGATGGGGACGGCCTCTCCGACGGTTTTGAGGTCACTTATCACTTGGATCCGACCGATGCTTCCGATGCTTCCAAAGATCTGGATGGAGACGGTCTGTCGAATCTGACGGAATATGAGGCGGGAATGGCGGTTAACAACGTTGATTCCGATCACGACGGGATCGACGATTTCACGGAATACGGTCCCCGGCAGTTTGCCTCCGATTCGGACGGTGATGGGATCATCGATGCCCTTGATACCGATTCCGATAATGACGGACGTCCGGATGCAGAGGAAGGAACGGGCGACGATGATAACGACGGTATTGCAAATTATGTCGATATGAACGACAGCGACGGGCCCTCCGGCGACCAGGATGGAGACGGTCTTTCCAATTCGCTGGAGGTTACCTACATGTTCTATCCGAACCGGGTTGATTCGGACAATGACGGGATCGATGACCGGACGGAATTCGGCCCGAACGCAACCCCTCTCGATACCGATGGAGACGGGATCTATGATGCCCTGGATACGGATTCCGACAATGACGGCAAAACGGACCTTTCCGAGGGGACCGGTGATTCCGACGGGGACGGGGTCCCGAATTACAGGGATAGCGACGACTCCGACGGTCCCGTCGGGGATGCCGACGGCGATGGTCTTTCGAATCAGCTTGAAGCACGGTTCGGTTTGAACACGAACCTTGCGGACAGCGATGGAGACGGGATCTCCGATGGTGAGGAATTCGGGACGGGTGATCTTCCGCTGGATACCGACGGGGATGGAATCATCGACGCCCTTGATACCGATTCCGATAATGATGGCGCCCTTGATATAAACGAAGGGGATCTGGACTCGGACGGCGACGGAATTCCCGACCGGCTCGATGCGAATACGGCGACCCTGTTAACGGGGTCCGGCGCCCTCTCGCTGATTCTCGGAAAGGGTGCGCGTCTGAAAGATGTTCTCTTTATCGCCCGGCCCCGGGCGGAAGCCGACATTCGGAATATCGATTTTCCTTATGGCGGGGTACAGTTCAAGGTAAGCGGGCTTGAGCCCGGTGCCGCTGTGACGATGACCCTGAAGACTTCCGCCGTGCTTCCTTCGAATGCCGAATACTGGAAGGAGGATGGAAACGGGAATTATGCCCGGTATGATGCGGTCATTAACGGCAATACCCTGCAGTTTGTTCTGACCGACGGTGGAACCGGAGATAACGACGGTGTGGCGGATGGTTCCATCAGCGATCCCGGTTACATCGGGATTCCGGTGGCGGCCGAAAGTCCCTCCGTTTCCTCCGGCGGAGGCGGCGGAGGCGGTGGGGGCGGCGGAAGCGGTGGGTGCGCTCTCTCCACGCAGCCGGTGCCGCCGGAAAATGGATTGATCGATCTTGTTCTTCTCCTGCTGCCGCTCGGTTTTCCAGCAACGCGGCGTCTTAGCGTTTTACTCGGCCACAAGCGGTTCCGGTCCTGAACGGAACCCGCCCTCAGAAAAGCCCTGCACCTTTATGGTGTGGGGCTTTTTTTGCTTGATTTTTCAGAAGCCCTGTGGTATTTTTCGGCAAAATTCAGTTCACTAATAAAAAGTGGGCTCTTAAGGAGCCCTTTTTTTATGGTACGGAGGTTAGCTGTTTTAAAGAGATGAACGTTACGGAAAAGGTCAGGGCGCTGGTTCAGCCGATTCTTGACGGCTTGGGACTTGAATTGTTTGATCTTACATACAGTCAGGCCGGGCAGGGGCTCCTCCGGATTTTTATCGACAAGGAGGAGGGGGTCACCCTGGATGATTGCACACAGGTCAGCCGCGAACTGGAAACCCTGCTGGATGTTAAAGAGGTCGTTCCGGGAAGTTACCGTCTCGAAGTCTCTTCTCCCGGGATCAACCGTCCCATGCGTCATGAGGCGGATTATCGGAAATATTCCGGCCGCAGGATCAAGGTGAAACTGGTCCGAAAGATTTCCGACCGGAAAACCTTCGTCGGGGTCAACCGGGGCGTTTCCGGGGGGATTCTGCAACTGGAGGTCTCACCGGAACAGATGGTAGAGATCCCGCTGCAGGAAGTGGTACGGGCCAGCCTGGAGGTCGATTTCTAAGCGGAAAGGAGCTTTAAGGAGAATATCATGGAACCGAATCTGATCCAGATCATCAATATCCTGGGCAAAGAAAAGAATATCCCCAAAGAGACGATCGTTGAAGCGATTGAGACCGCTATTACGACGGCAGCCAAGAAGAAGTATGGCGAAGATGAGGATATTGAGGTCGAGGTCAACATGCAAAAGGGCGAGATCGAGGCCTACCGCTTCCGGGAAGTTGTGGAGAATGTGGAGGATGAACACCGCGAGATTCTCCTCACCGAAGCGCAGGAATACGATGATACGATCGAGGTCGGGGATGAATTTGCCGTTCGTCTCGATGTTGTTGAATTGGGACGCATTGCCGCCCAGACGGCCAAACAGATTATCGTCCAGCGGGTGAGAGAGGCGGAGCGGGAGGTGATCCTCGAAGAATACGGCAACCGGATCGGTGAGACGGTGAACGGGATCGTGATGCGTATGGAGCGGGGGGCCCTGGTGGTGGATCTTGGCAAAGCCGAGGGGATTCTGGCGCATGGCGGAAGGATCCCGGGTGAACGTTACAACCGGGGGGACCGGATTCGTGCCTTGATCAAAGGGGTGCAGGATTCGAGTAAGACCCCTCAGGTGATTCTCTCACGGACCGACCCGGAATATCTGATCAAGCTCTTTGCCGTTGAGGTTCCCGAGGTTTATGAAGGGATCGTCAAAATCACGAAAGTTGTCCGGGAGCCGGGGCAGCGGGCGAAGATCTCCGTGATTTCCGATGACTCCAATGTCGATCCCGTCGGGGCCTGTGTCGGGATCAAGGGGTCGAGGGTGCAGGCGGTCGTGCAGGAACTGCGGGGAGAGAAGATTGATATTATTGAGTATACCGACGTGACCCGGGATATGATCGAAAAGGCCTTAAGTCCTGCGGCGATCTCCCGGATTGCCGTTAACGAAGAAGACAAATCGGCGCTGGTTGTGGTGGAAGAGAGTCAGCTTTCCCTGGCCATCGGCAGAAGAGGGCAGAATGTTCGGTTTGCCTCGCAACTGACGAATCATCAGATCAATATCATGAGTGAGACCGAGTATCAGCAGGCCCTGCTGGATCAGCAGAAGGAAGCCGAGGCGGAAATTGCCGCCCGTGCCCGTGCTCTGGAAGAGATTGCCCGTTTGGAAGGCGTGGGTGAAAAAACGGCGCAGGCCATCCATGAAGGAGGTTTTGCCTCCGTGGCGGAGATTGCCGGGAGTACTCCGGCGGAATTATCGGCCGTTCCCGGGATCGGGGAAAAAACAGCCGAAAAAATTATCCAACAAGCCGTAGGACTCGCAAAAATACTGGAAGAGGAAGCGGCGATCCGGGCGGAGAAAGAAGCGAAAGAGGCGGCCCGGGCGGAGCAGGAAGCCGAAGAAGCCGCTGCACGTGCGGAGCAGGAGGCGGAGGAAGCGGCGACCCGGACCGAAGAAGAATCGGGATCCGGGAGTACACAGGAGGACCCGGCCGGGGAAGCTTCGGAGCCGGAGGATGCAGCCTTGCCGGAAGAGAAGGTCCCTGCGGAAGAGGATGCCTCCGGGCCGGAGTCGGATGGTGTCGGAGAAAAAACGGATTCGGAGGAGACCTCCACACAGAGGGACGAGGAGGTTGTTTCTTAAAGTGACTCCAGGCAAGAGGGCAGTGCCGCATCGTACCTGTATCGGGTGCCGCGAGGCCTTCGAGAAGACGGCACTGATCCGGATTGTACAGTCGCCGGATGGTCGGCTGGTTCCCGATCTCAAGGCGAAGCTTCCGGGGCGGGGTGTCTATCTGTGCAGCAGGCCTTCCTGTCTTCAAAAGGCCGTGCGGAAAAATCTTCTTTCCCGTGCCTTGCGCAGCCCGGTGCCGGCTTCGGAGCTTGCGGGGCTGGAAGAAAAAATTTGCGGTGTGCTGGAGAATAAGATCCGGTCGTTTCTGAGCGTATTGCGGAAAGGGAACCGGATTGTCGCCGGTCGTGAATCGATACAAAAAAGGATTCATCAAGGGGAGGTTTATCTGCTCATCCTGGCAGAGGAGTCTTCGAAAAAGCGTGCCGGTTATGAGCGAAAAAATATTCCATTGCGGATATTCTTCTCTCGTGAGCGTCTGGGACGGGCCGTTGGGAAAGCACCCCAGCCGGTCCTTGGGGTACTTGACGAGCGGGCGAGTCTGGAGCTGATCCGGTGGATCGATTGGGTGGATGGTTTTTGTGCCGGTAGGGGGTGAAACGTTTTATGGGGAATAAAAAACTGAGGGTCCATGAAGTTGCAAGGGAGATCGGGATTGCCTCGAAAGAACTCCTGGAATACTTCAAGAAAACAAATCCTGAGATCAAGAGTAATCTCTCCGTGGTTCCGGATGAGGTGGCGGAAGAGGTGCGGGAGCAGTATTCCTCCACAGGAGGACTGAAGGCATCCAAGGCCCGGAAGAAGCCCAAACCGAAGGTGGAATTCAAGGTCCGCCGGAAGAGGAAAAAGGTCCCGGAGCCCGAAGTTGCTGCCGAGGGAATCTCGGCAGAACCTGAAAAGGCGGCGGTGAAAGACGCGGTCCCTCCGGTTGAGGAAAAGGAAGCGCCGGCGCCGATCCCGGAGACCCCGCAGGAAGCGGTGGTTGAGGCGCCTCCCGTGAAGGCACCGAAGGTCCAGCCGCCGAAAGAAGAGCCGGCGGCGAAGGCTCCTGCCGAGCCGGAAAAAGAAAAACAAAAGCTCAAGAAGAAAGAGAAGAAGAAAGGGAAAAAAGAAGAGGTCAAAAAAGAGAAACAGAACCGGGCCCGGGCGGGGGTGGAGAAGGCCAAGGGAAAGAAGGGAAAGATCAGTCTCAAGACGGAGAAGGTAGACCGCGGTGCACTGAAGAAACCGAAAAAGATCAGTGCCAGCCAGATGCTGGAGCTGCAGGTTCGCCGAACCCCGAAGAAACTCAGGGTCAAGCCGAAGAAGAAAACCCGGGCCGAGAAGTCCAAGGCTCGGGAGAAGGTCATACAGGAACAGCCGGTTGTGGAAGAGACCGGCAGCCTCATTCGTTGGGATGAGACGACCACCGTCAAGGAGGTCGCGGAACAGCTGCATCTGCCGGTGAATAATCTCATTATGAAATTCATGGAAATGGGTTCCATGGTGACCGTGAATCAGCCGGTGGACCTGGAAGCCGTTTCCCTGGTCGCCGCGGAGTACGATTACGAGGTCAAGGCCGTTTCCCTGGAATCGGATGATGCCCTGATTGAAGAGGTGGAGGACAATCCGGAGAATCTGGTCTCCCGTCCTCCGGTGGTTACGATCATGGGGCATGTTGATCATGGGAAGACCTCGCTGCTGGATGAGATCCGGAAGTCCAACATTGTCGGCGATGAAGCCGGCGGAATTACCCAGCATATCGGCGCCTATACGGTGAAGCTGAAAGACCGGCAGATCACGTTTCTGGATACGCCCGGCCATGAGGCCTTTACCTCCATGCGGGCCCGGGGTGCGAAGGTGACGGATATCGTGATCCTCGTGGTGGCTGCCGACGATGGTGTGATGCCGCAGACCGTGGAAGCGATCCATCATGCCGAGGCCGCCCGGGTTCCGATTGTGGTGGCGGTGAACAAGATCGATAAGGCGAATGCAAACCCGGATCGGGTCAAGCAGCAGTTGGCCGAGCACAAACTGGTCCCCGAGGAGTGGGGGGGACAGACGATCTTTGTGGAGGTTTCCGCCAAGAAAAAGATCGGTCTCGATTCTCTGCTGGAGATGGTCCTGCTTCAGGCGGACATGATGGAGTTGAAAGCCGATCCTCAGCACCTGGCGCGGGGTGTCATCATTGAAGCCCGGCTGGATAAGACGCGGGGGCCGCTGGCAACGGTGCTGGTGGAATCCGGGACGATCAAAGTCGGGGATCCTTTTGTGACCGGCGGGTTTGCCGGGAAGGTCCGGGCCATGTTGAATGACCGGGGGAAAAAAATTACCTCTGCGGGACCTTCCGTTCCGGTGGAAATTCTCGGGATCTCCGGTGTGCCGATGGCGGGAGAGACGTTTGTGGCGGTGGAAGAAGAACGGAAGGCCCGGCAGATTGCCATGGTGCGTTCCACCCGGATGCGGGAGGCGGCGCTCTCCAAAGGGCATCGGCTGACGCTGGACGACCTGTTCCAACAGATCCAGCAGGGGGCGGTCAAGGAACTTCCCATCATAATCAAGGGGGATGTGCAGGGGTCAGTGGAAGCCCTTTCCGATACTTTAGAGCGCCTGAGTACGAGTGCCGTGGAGCTGAAAGTGATCCACGGTTCGGTCGGAGGAATTAACGAAACCGATGTGAATCTGGCGACCGCCTCCAATGCCGTGATTATCGGTTTTAATGTTCGTCCGGAACCGAAGGCTGCGTCGCTGGCCGATGCCGAGCATGTGGATATTCGTTTGTACAATGTAATCTACGATGCGGCGGATGATGTCCGAAAGGCGATGGAAGGACTCCTGGAACCGATCCTGAAAGAGCGGCAGTTAGGCCGTGCCGAAGTGCGGGAGGTCTTTTCCATTTCCCGGATCGGCAATGTCGCAGGCTGTTATGTGCTGGACGGGACCCTGGAACGATCCGCCCATATTCGTCTGATTCGGGACAACGTTGTCATTTTTGAAGGGAAAGCCTCCTCCCTGAAACGTTTCAAGGATGATGTCAAAGAGGTTGCCACCGGCTATGAGTGCGGGGTAACCATCGAAAATTACAATGACATCAAGCCGAAGGATATTATTGAGTTTTATACCTTCGACAAGGTGGCGGCCAAATTATAGTTGCGCTATTCTGAAGAAGGGACATGACGCGTACCGGTTTGTTGGAACAGGTCCGGTTGAAGGGGCGGGAGTTCGGGTATGCACGTTGGTGCCTTGATCGTTGATTTATATCTTCCGGGATGTACTTCTCTGAAGGGGAAACGGAGCATTGTCAAATCGATCAAGGAGCGGGTGAAAAATAAGTTTAATGTTTCCGTGGCGGAAGTAGATTATCATGATCTGCATCAGCGGGCCTTGATCGGTGTGGCCATGATCGGCAATGATGCAAAAAAGATCAACAGTGCGCTGGATAAGGTTTTGAGCTTTTTGGAACTGTTTCGTGATGCGGACCTGGCGGGTCATCAGCTTGAAATCATGTAACGGCCAAGGATATGAAGGATATGGATGATGTCTTCTCCGAGAATGGAACGGATTTCCGATCTCATGATTTCCGAGATCTCGCAGGTTTTGTTACGGAAAGTCAAAGACCCCCGCGTGCGGCATGTAACCATTTCCGACGTGGACGTGGCCCGGGACCTCAAGACGGCAAAAGTATATTTCAGTGTCTTGCCGGGCGGGATGGATAAAGACGAAGTCCTCGACGGTTTGAACCGTGCCGCCGGATACATCCGCAGTGAACTGTTTCATGTCCTCCGATTCAAATCGATCCCCCGGTTGATTTTTAAATTGGACCCCTCCATTGAATACGGCGCGCACATTGAAAAACTCCTGCACACCCTCCACAATGGAAAGGACGAGGATGAAGACGGGGAATCTTGAACGCGTACGGCAGGTCCTGGCGGACGCCCATCGTATTCTGCTCACCACCCATGTGAACCCGGATGGGGACGGGTTGAGTTCCGAACTGGCGTTGGCTCGTTTCCTGGATCTGTCGGGCAAGGAAGTCCGGATCGTCAACCGGGACCCCGTTCCCGAGATCTTTGCGTTTCTGCCCGGCGCCGACCGGATTCAGCGGTCGGACCGTCTGCCCGCGGACACGGACCTGGTGGTGGTCCTGGACTGCGGGGGACTGGAGCGATCCGGTCTGAAGGTGGAGGACGGCGCCGATCCGAAGGTGGTGGTGATCGACCATCATCTGACCGACGATCATGACGG
>JAADIO010000049.1:12517-22960 GCA_013151235.1 Deltaproteobacteria bacterium
ATGGAGGAGCAGGGGACCGTTACCCTCGATTTTTCCATGGCCCTCTGTCTGTATACCTCGATCTTCACCGATACCGGCTCCTTCCGTTATTCCAATACAACACCGCAGGCCATGGCTTTTGCCTCGGAACTGCTGGCCTATGGTGTCGATTCCTGGATGGTGGCGGAGCAGGTTTATGAATCCAAGTCCTTCCCCGTATTAAAACTGACGGGTACCTTCCTGGAGTCGCTTGGGGTCAGCCGCCGGGGGCGTTTTGCCTGGGGAATCATCCGGCAGGCGGACCTGAAGGCGACCGGGACACGGGAAGAGCATACCGACGGTTTCGTGAACTATCCCCGTTCGATCCGGGGAGTGGAGGTCGCCATTCTCTTCCGGGAGGTTTCCGGCACGTCCGTCAAGATCAGCATGCGTTCCAAGGGAAAGGTGAATGTGGCGGCCGTGGCGGAAAAATTCGGCGGCGGCGGACACCACAATGCCGCCGGCTGTGTCCTCGAGGGAACACTGCCCGAAGTCACCCGGCGCGTGCTGGAAATCGTCGGCGATTCTCTGGACGATGAGGTCGATCCCGTCTGAGCGTACTCTTCCGAATCCTTTTCACTGTAGGGTTCCATGCCGCAAAAAAACATATCATCCATGGGAGCAGGGGCGCCGTTCGAAGGGATACTCGTGGTGGATAAACCGGCCGGCTGGACCTCTCACGACGTGGTGGCCAAATGCCGGGGGGTGATCGGGATCCGGAAGATCGGCCATGCGGGGACGCTGGATCCTGAGGCGACGGGGCTTCTTCCTCTCTGTGTCGGCCGGGCCACCCGGATTGTCGAATACCTGATGGATCTACCGAAGAGCTATGCGGTTCGGATGAAATTAGGCGTGGAGACCGACACGGAAGATGCCGCCGGGCAGGTGATTGCCGAACACGATCTTGCCGAGATTACGGAATCTGCGGTTCGCCTCTGCCTGCAACGTTATCGCGGGGAACGGGAACAGGTTCCTCCCATGTTTTCCGCCCTCAAGCAGGGAGGGAAACGGCTCTACCAGTATGCCCGGGCAGGGAAGGTCGTGGAACGGAAACCGCGCAAGGTGATCTTCTATGAAATTGCCGATCTTGTTTTTGATCTTCCTTTTTTAACCTTTCGTGTTCGCTGTTCCCGGGGGACCTACGTCCGATCCCTCTGCCGGGACCTCGGACGGGATCTCGGGGTGGGGGGACATCTGACGGCCCTCCGAAGGACGGAGAGCGCCGGTTTTGTCGAGGCCGATGCCGTTCCGCTGAGTCGTCTGCTGGAGATGGATCGACGGAAAATCCCGGGATTGCTGTTTCCGATCGACCGCCCTCTCGCCGGGATGCCGCGCCTGACCGTCCGACCGGATGGTGAGCGCAGGATCTCCCGGGGACGGATGTTGTCGGACGAGGACTTGCAGGCGGGGGAGGCGGAAAGGATCGTCGCCGGACGGGTGCGGGTCTATGGTCCGAACGATCGGTTTCTGGCGATCGGGGAATGCGAATTTACCCCCGCAGGTCATTTGCGGGTGATCCCGAAAAAGGTCTTCTGCCTGCCGTCATAATTCTCTTTACTTCCCTGCCTCAATATGCTAAAAATCAATCGGTAAATTACTGTGTGCTTGTTATTGGAACTTGCACAATTCAAGTGAATCATTCACGGAAAGGAGCGGAAGAAAAAAGCAATGACTTTAGTCAAAGAAGACAAGAAGGAGATTATCGACGATTACAAGCGTCACGACAACGACACCGGTTCGCCCGAAGTTCAGATTGCAATCATCTCGGAACGGATCAAGTATCTCACGGAGCATTTTAAAACCCATAAGAAAGATCATCACTCCCGGCGCGGTTTGCTGAAACTGGTCGGGAAACGACGAAGACTTCTCGATTATCTGATCAAGAAAGATATCAGCCGTTATCGTCAAGTCATCAGCCGGCTCGGTATCCGTCGGTAATTTTTCAGCCTGCACCTCTGCCACAGATGGACACAGGTGAGGATCGGCACGGTTTCTTTTCCTGCAGCGTCGGTCCTTGGCTGCGTTTATCTGTGGTCCCTTTTGCAGGCGTTTACGTATTTTTCCGCATGCCGGGGAAATGCAAAGGAGCACAGATAAGCTTATGAAACAGACTGTTGAGATTGAAGTCGGGGGCAGACCCCTTATCATAGAGACGGGCAACGTGGCCAAACAGGCCAATGGTGCCGTCATGATGACCTACGGAGAGACGGTAGTGTTGGTGACCGCCGTATCCGCAACGACCGCGCGGGAAGGGACCGATTTTCTCCCCCTGACCGTAAATTATCAGGAAAAATTCTACGCCGCCGGAAAGATCCCCGGGGGCTTTTTCAAACGGGAAGGGCGGCCCACCAACATGGATACGCTGACTTCCCGATTGATTGATCGTCCGCTTCGTCCTCTCTTTCCGGACAACTACTTCTTTGAAACCCAGATCATTGCAACGGTTCTTTCCGCCGATGATGAGAATTGTCCCGATACCCTGGCCCTGACCGGGGCTTCAGCCGCCCTGGCGATTTCCGACATCCCTTTTGCCGGACCCGTCGCCGGTGTTCGTGTCGGCCGGGTCGATGGAGAACTGATCGTCAACCCGACATTTGCGCAGTTGGAGGAGAGTGACCTGAATCTGACCGTCGCCGGGACTCGGGAAGCCGTGACCATGGTGGAAGCGGGGGCCGATGAGCTGTCCGAAGAGAACATGATCGAGGCGATCGAATTCGCACACCGGGAGATCGTCCGGATTGTGGAGATCCAGGAGGAACTGCAAAGCAAGATTGCGCCGGTCAAGCGGGTTGTGGAGGCGCCTGCCCCGACGGAAGAGGAAAGGAAACTTGAGGAAGAGATCCGGGCCGTTGCCACGGAAAAGATTCGTGCCGTGAATACAGTACCGGAAAAACATGACCGGCAACATGCCTTGGACGCGGTCGTCGATGAGATTGTTGCGCAATTTGGTGATGAAGAGGGAAACCGCAGGGGGTTTATCCGGGAGGTCTGCGAGGAGATCGAAAAGGAAGATCTCCGGCGGCTGATCCTCAAAGAGAAAAAGCGTGTCGATGGACGTGCTCTGAACGAAGTACGTCCGATCACCTGCGAAATCGGTTTTCTGCCCCGCGTCCACGGCTCGGCTCTTTTTACGCGGGGAGAGACACAGGCGATTGTGACCACAACACTGGGGACTTCTTCGGATGAGCAACGAATCGATGCCCTTCAGGGGGAATCGACCAAACGGTTTCTGCTTCATTACAATTTCCCGCCTTACAGTGTGGGGGAGGCAAAATTTCTCCGGGGGCCCGGTCGTCGTGAAATCGGCCACGGGGCGTTGGCGGAACGGGCTCTTGTTTCACAGATCCCTGATGACGAACGTTTCCCCTATACCCTGCGGGTGGTGTCGGAGGTGACCGAATCGAACGGTTCCTCTTCCATGGCGACGGTTTGCGGCGGGACGCTCTCTTTGATGGATGCCGGCGTGCCGCTTCGTGCACCGGTCTCCGGGATTGCCATGGGCCTGATCAAGGAAGGGGACGAGGTGGCCATCCTTTCCGATATTCTCGGGGTGGAAGATCACCTCGGAGATATGGATTTTAAGGTGACCGGCACCTCAAAAGGGATTACCGCTCTCCAGATGGACATCAAGATCGCCGGTGTGAATCGGGAGATCCTGACGCGTGCGTTGGCCCAGGCGAAGGAAGGGCGTGCCTTTATTCTCAACAAGATGCTGGAGTCGATCCAGTCGCCCCGGAAAGAGATCTCCCCGCATGCGCCGCGGATCACCACGATTAAGATCCATCCCGACAAAATCCGGGATGTCATCGGACCCGGGGGAAAGATGATCCGGAGTATTGTGGAACGGACCGGCGCCAAGATTGACGTAGAGGATGACGGCAGTATCAAGATCGCCACGGTCGATTCCGAGGCCAGCGCAAAAGCGATCAAGATTATTGAGGATTTAACCCAGGAAGCGAAGGTCGGGAAACTCTATATGGGGACGGTACGGAAGATCATGGATTTCGGTGCCTTTGTGGAGATCTTTCCCGGTACCGACGGCCTGGTGCATATCTCGCAATTAGCCGAACACCGTGTGAACAAGGTCCAGGACATCCTCAAGGAAGGGGACCAGGTCATGGTCAAGGTGCTGGAAATCGACCGGCAGGGGAAGATCCGGTTGAGCCGGAAAGAGGCGATGCAGGATCAGAAAGGTAAATAGCCAGGATGATGGAATGTCCCGTGGAGGAGGTGAAAGCCTCCTCTTTTTTTTCCTGCGAAAATATAGAGAACAAAAGAGAACCATGAAAAATAAAACACAGCAGGGGTTGTTTCGGAAGACCGTTCTGCCGAACGGTCTGACCGTGCTGACCGAAAAGATGCCCCATGTCCGCTCGGTCTGCATCGGTATCTGGGTCCCGACGGGAAGTCGTTTCGAGACAAAGGAGAAAAACGGGATCTCCCACTTCCTGGAGCATATGTTCTTCAAGGGAACGGAGAAACGGAGTGCCCTGGATATAGCGATGGAAGTCGATTCCCTGGGAGGGGAGATGAATGCCTTTACCTCCAGGGAACAGACCACCTACTACATCAAGGTTCTCGATACGCACCTCCGGCTGGCCCTGGATATCTTGACCGATATTTTCCTGCATTCCACACTGGATGCGAAGGAACTCGAGAGGGAACGACAGGTTATCCTCGAAGAGATCCGGATGCAGGAGGACCAGCCGGAAGATCTGGTCCATGACGTGATGAATGAGATGATCTGGCCGGATCAGGCCCTCGGTTTTCCTGTGGCCGGCCGGGAAGAGAATGTGATTGCACTGAACCGGGAGGATCTGGTCGCATACGTCCGGGAGATGTACAACCGTGAGAAACTGGTGATCTCCTGTGCGGGCAACATCGAGCATGAAAAATTCGTCGCGGATATCGCCGAATATTTCAAGGACTTTTCTTCTATGGAAAAGGCTCGGGTCCCGGTTCCTCCCCGTTTTGTGCCGGGCATGAAAGTTCTGACCCGTGAACTTGAACAGGTTCACCTCTGCCTCTCCCTGCCCGGTGTTGCTCAAGCCGATCCGGATCGCTTCGCATTTTATATTCTGAATACACTCTTGGGCGCCAACATGAGTTCCCGTCTTTTTCAGGAGGTTCGGGAGAAGAGGGGGTTGGCCTATTCCGTCTATTCTTACCTGTCGAGTTACCGGGATGGGGGGAATCTGACCATCTATACCGGGGCCAACCGCGACCGTATCCGGGAGGTTCTTGAAGTGATCCGCGTGGAACTGGACCGGATTGCTCGGCACCCCGTTACGGCGAAGGAGTTGCACCGTGCCAAGGAATATATGAAAGGCGGGCTCATGCTCAGCCTTGAAAGCTCCTCCAGTGTGATGAGCCGGATCGCCAAGCAGGAAATCTCACTGGAGGGTTATCAGAGTGTGGATGAGATTGTCCGGCAGGTTGAAGCCGTGACAGCGGACCGCATCCGGGAGATTGCGGCAAAATGCTTTCAGAAAGACAGGATCGCTCTGGCAGCGATCGGCCCCGTTGAGGAGAAGGACCTGCTTCAATGAAAAAGATACGTGTTCCCGTCTGCAAAAGTGAAGCGTGCAACGATCTTCCCTATCCGGCCTACATGACCGCCCAGGCCGCGGGAATGGACTTGTACGCATCGGTGGAGCAGGAGGAGATTCTCCCGCCCGGGGGGCGTGTAAGGATTCCCACGGGGATCTTCATTGCACTGCCTTCCGGTGTGGAGGCCCAGATCCGCGCACGAAGCGGGTTGGCCTTTAAACACGGGATCGGTCTCGTCAATGGTCCCGGAACGATCGATGCCGACTATCGGGGGGAGATCGGGGTCCTGTTGGTTAATCACGGTTCCGACCCCTTTCCGATTCACCGGGGCGACCGGATTGCACAGATGGTCATTGCTCCCGTACTCCAGGCTGAATGGGAGGCCGTGAAAACACTGCCCGAATCGGAGCGCTCCGACGGCGGGTTCGGACATACGGGGCATGCTGCCGAATCCCCCATGCGGATCCCCATCAAAAAGGAAGAGATTGAAGAGAAGGCAAAAAAAATCGGATGGATCTTTCTCGATGTAGACGGCGTGCTCACCGATGGCCGGATTACCTATGACAGCCGGGGAGATGAACTCAAGACCTTTTACGCCCGGGACGGTCACGGGATCAAACTGGCGCAACGCGTCGGGATCCGTTTTGCCCTGATCACCGGCCGGGAATCCCGGATCGTCAATCGTCGTGCGGCCGAGCTGGGGATCCGGGAGGTCCACCAGGGATCACTCCGGAAGCTTGACGCTTATCATGAGATCACCGGGCGTCTCAAACTCTCCGATGAAGAAATTTCCTATGTCGGTGACGACCTGATCGACCTTCCGGTCATGCGGCGGGTTGGTCTTTCCGCCGCTGTCGCCGATGCAGACCCGGAAACCCGTGACCAGGCGGACCTCATTCTTACCCAACCCGGCGGCCGGGGCGCCGTCAGGGAATTCATCGAACTCATCCTCAAGGCCCGGAACAAGTGGGTCGAAGCGACGAAACGCTATTATCCCTGAGAAGAGTTCTTTCCCTCGTGTTTTTCTCCTTTGTTTACTCCTGATCATCCTTTCGCGACGGTTTCGGCGATGAAGAGGGTCATAATCATATTGAACCCGAAGATGAAGATGGAGAGGACCTCAAGGAGCCCGGAGAGGATGAAAAGAGTATAAAGGGAATCTCCCGGACCGTTCTGTCCGGTGATTGCAATTCCGGCCAGACCGATGAGTCCCGCATTGGCAAGCCAGAATTGCAGCTCTCCTAAGCGATTGCTGAAAAGAGGTTTTCCCGAGAAGCGGGGGAGGATATGATAACCGACGCCATAGATAAGCATCGACATCCAGCCTAAAAGATTCAGATGTACATGCGCGAACCGGAGATTTCCCGATCCCGGATGTACGATCATGAAGACTCCCAGTGCACTTGCAATCATCAGATAAATGATTCCCATCAGGATGAACCGTTTGACGAATCCTTCCATTTTTTCTCCTCCTTATATGGTTTGTATCTCTTCCATCCTCGATTAATGAGCTTTCTTTTCTATCTTATCCCGGCAAAACAGACCTCTCTGTGATACAAGTCACGGTTTGGTCCACTTGCCGATGTTATAGTTGAATGGTAAACTCATACCGCAAAAACCATTTCTTTGCAATACATTCCAGCGGATCATGCGGGAAAGGAGGTGAGACCGGCGGGAGAAACGAAATTTCCGGAGGCAATCGTTACTGGAGCTGATAAGGAGATGAAAGATGACAAAAAATAGTGCAAGGAACCTGTTCTTTATCGGGACCTTTGTCTGCATGGTGGCTTTTTTTGCCCTCTCGATTCATACCATGTCGACCATACCGAAATTTACCCATTCGGATAAATTGACGGATGACGTTGTTGCGGGGAAGAAGGTTTGGGAAAAACATGACTGTATCGGCTGCCATACGCTGATCGGAGAGGGATCCTATTATGCGCCGGAGCTGAAGGATGTTTACAGCCGCAAGGGGCCTGCCTTTATCCGTGCCTTCCTGAAGGATCCGGTGAAAACCTGGTATGGAAGCGCCGAGGCGGCGGTGGGGCAGCGCAAGATGCCGAATCTTCATCTGTCGGATCAGGAGATTAATCATCTGATCGCATTTTTTGCGTGGGTGGACAAGATCGATACGCACAACTGGCCGCCGAGGGCGAAGAAGGGATCGATACAGGCGGCAGGACCGGCAGCTATGGTCGCCGGGGCGACAGCACAGTCGGCGATGGACCCGCAGGTGCAAAAGGGGGAGGCCCTGGTGCAGGCGAAGGCCTGTACGGCCTGTCACAAGATCAAGGGGGCGGGCACTACGGTCGGTCCCGACCTGACCGGGGTGACGAAACGGCTTGATATCGAAATCATCCGGAAGCGGCTCCACGATCCCCGTTCGGTGAAGCCTGATTCGATCATGCCCAACTTCGGTTTCTCCGATACCGAGGTCGAGGCGATCATTGCCTATCTCAAAACCCTATAGGAGGAGACGAGAATGAAATATCAAAGCCATAGTGTGGCCTACAACCATTTCGTGGTGGCCCTCCTGCTCTTTGCGCTTCAGGTGATCGCCGGACTTTTCATCGGGGTTCAGTATGTCTTCCCGGATTTTTTCTATCAGGTAATCGATTTCAATGTCATGCGGACGATTCATATTAATCTGCTTATCGTCTGGATCCTGATCGGTTTCATGGGGGCATCGTACTATCTTGTTGTGGAAGAGTCGGAGACCGAGGTCTGGAGCCCGGCCCTGGCGAACATCCATCTTGCGGCTTTTGTCATCGGCGGTGTGGCCGCCATCGTGGGATACCTCTTCGGCTGGACCGACGGTCGGGAGTTTCTGGAACAGCCCTTTATTATCAAGTTGGCGATCACCGCTGTGGTTCTGGCCTTTGTCCTGAATATCATCATGACGATCATCAAAGGGGGGCGATGGACTTCGATCCAGATTGTCCTTGTCATGGGACTTGTCGGCGCGGCCCTCTTCTTCCTGCCGGCCATGGGGAACGATGTGGGGCTCTTGAACAATCTTGCCGTCGACAAGTTCTTCTGGTGGTGGACGGTGCATCTCTGGGTGGAGGGGGTCTGGGAGCTGATTATGGGCGCCATGCTTTCCTTCCTGCTGTTGAAACTGACCGGGGTGGACCGGGAGGTCCTTGAAAAATGGCTCTATGTGATCGTAGGGCTTACCTTTTTCTCCGGAGTCCTCGGAACGGGACACCATTACTACTGGGAAGGATATCCTTCCTACTGGCTCTGGATCGGCGGGATCTTTTCCGCCACCGAACCTCTGGCTTTTCTCGGTATGACGATCTATGCCTTTACCATGATGGAGCGGGCGGGGCGGACCCATCCGAACCGGGTGGCGATCTATATGACCCTGGGGTGTGCCATCTTCGCTTTCATCGGTGCCGGTGTCTGGGGGGAGATCCATACCATCCCGATGATTAACCGGTATACCCATGGGACGCAGCTCACGGCCTCTCACGGGCATATTGCTTTCTTCGGCGCCTATGCCATGATCGTGATTGCGATGATGGCTTATGCCATCCCGGAGATGAAGGGGTACGAAAGTTTTAACAAACGGACGGGACTGACCGCCTTCTGGCTCATGGTCATCGGAATGTCGGATATGACCCTGGCCCTCTTCGGCGCCGGTGTGGTGCAGGCCTTTATGGAACGATACAATCATGTTCCTTACCTGGAGGTGCAGAACCAGATGTGGCTCTTTTATGCCGTCCGTCTGGCCGGAGGGGTCGTCTTCGCTATCGGCGTTGTCTACCTGATCAAAGCCTTCTTTGAGCCGGGCGAGAAGCGCACGGCGTAAAACCTTCGTTGTCAGCGGTCGGCTTCCAGCCGTCACTCCAGGGGCGTTTGACGTCCTGACGGAGAGCCGGACGCCGACCGCCGGCAACATCCTGTAAGGATACAACCCGTGAATTCAGAGATAAAAGAGATTCGGCAAGCGAACCCGGATGAAGAAGGTGTCCCTTACTACCTACCTTCCGGTGACGAGGAATCGGTTTTTAAAGCCGCCTGGCGAAAGAAACTTCCTCTCCTTCTCAAGGGGCCGACGGGGTGCGGGAAAACCCGGTTTGTCCGCTACATGGCACACCGTATGGGAAGGCCGCTGGTGACCGTTGCCTGCCATGACGATCTGACGGCGAGCGATCTGGTAGGGCGCTATCTCGTGAAGGGCGGCGAGACGGTCTGGATCGACGGTCCCCTGACCCATGCCGTGCGGACAGGCGCAATCTGTTATCTTGATGAGATCGTCGAGGCACGGCAGGATACGACCGTTGTGATCCATCCCCTGACCGACGACCGGCGGATCCTTCCGGTGGAAAAGACCGGTGAACTCTTGCAGGCCCCGGATGATTTCATGCTGGTGATCTCCTTTAACCCCGGTTACCAGAGCCTGCTGAAGGATCTGAAGCCGAGTACCAAGCAGCGTTTTGTCGCCCTCGAGTTCAACTTTCCGGAAACCGCCCGGGAGGAAGAGATTGTCGTCCACGAAGGGGGAGTTGATGAGAAAACGGCCCGTGCCCTGGTTCTTCTGGGAGGCAAGATCCGGAATCTCAAGGACAAGGGTTTGGACGAGACGGTTAGCACCCGCCTTCTTGTCTATGCGGCGCAGTTGATCGAGGATGGAATTTTACCCCGCCGGGCCTGCGAGATCGCCATGCTGCAACCGATCACCGATGAGCCGGAGGTGAAGCGGGGTATCTACGAGCTGATCACGTCGGTGTTTTAAGACCAGGGGCAAAGGCACAGAGGCAAGGGCAAAGGCATGAACCACGGGGGACACGGGGGACACGGGGAGTGACGGGGAAGGCAAGAAAATTAAAGTACGGGTTTTTCCTATGCTCCCCCGTAGGGGGAGAGTAA
>JAADIO010000050.1 GCA_013151235.1 Deltaproteobacteria bacterium
TCATGATTCTCCTATCAAACCTTCATATTTACTGAGTTCTTCGGGGAGAAAATAGGAAAATAGGGACAGCGACCATTTTATATTCGAGAATTACAAGTGGTCAAGTGCGAAAAGTCATATCAAAAGTGAAACGGATCCTGTTTTGTGGGGAGATTGCAATCTGACAACCAGAATTCAGGATTGGCGTGGTTAGTTAATGGAAAGAGAGGATGACCGGTTGGTGAGTGCTATCAGAAGAAATTCCCTTACCGGACGTCTTTGCGGTGGGGATGCATTTATTTGAAAGATTGGAAAGATCGTTGGCCGAGATTTAATGGCACAGAAGAGAGGGCGGCCACGCAAAGGAATATAATGGTCGCTGTCCCTATTTTGCATCCTGACAAAAAATTGGCAAGCATGAAAGATGAGTCAGATGATGAGGTTGAGTTGATATTGCCTGATAAATTGTCGGAAATGGTAGTTGATTTGGGATTAACGAATTGGCTTATGAGAAAAATAAAATAAGCGAACAAGGCGCTCCAGCAGACCGCTATTCCGCTGGCGCTCCATAGCGGCAGCTGAGCTTGGTCGTTAGGTGCATCAGCAGGTGATTAGGAATGACAGAAAAGAATAAAGAAATTGTCAGACAATTCATTGAAACGGTTATCAATAATCGCGAAGAAAGCCAAGCTGATCAATTTATTTCTCCTGATTATATTGATCACAATAGTAAATCAGAAAAGCCGATTGGTATTGATGGCTTAATTCAGCATATCCATGCAGTTCGTTCCACCTACCCTGATTTAAAAATCATTGTTCACGACCAAGTTGCAGAAGATGATATGGTTGTTAGCCGAATCAGTATTACAGGCACACATGAAGGAAATTGGCTGAGAATGAAACCAACACATAAACAGGTTGCTATTGATGCAGTAAATATCAATCGCATCAAAAACGGTTTGATTGTTGAGCATTGGGGTGTGGCAAATACACTGGAAGCCCTATTGGATATTGGGGCAATAAAGTTGGAAGAAAATGAACAAAACACCTAACAAATTGTTAGAGAGGTACATCGGCTTCGCCGCTGCCCCTCAACAAAAGCGTTGGGCGTAATATAGGGAATATTCGGCCAGATGATAAAAAAAATACAGCGGCTTAAGAATATCGGGAAATATTATGATTTTGCGAGCAAAGGCCCCGGTCTGGACTGGCACAAAAACACTTTTCTCTTCGCACCGAACGCATACGGCAAGTCAACGTTAGTCGACGTGTGCAGGTCTCTTCGCGACAACGATCCGAAGCTTATCCGCGCACGAAAAACACTTGGCTCCGTTTCTTCGCCTGAAGCCGTTCTGATTGTTGACGGAGCCAATCACGTCTTCAGCGGAAACAAATGGGCCAAGCACTGTCCAGACATCCAAATCTTCGACGTTCCCTTTGTGCACGACAACATACTCACTGACGAGATTGAGCATGCGCACAAAAAGAACATGCACAAGATCATCATCGGTGCAGCCGGTGTGACATTGGCGGGTGAACTATCCACGCTCAGGAAGAAAATAGGGACAGCGACCATTTTTATTGACAGCTTTGGAAGTATGATACATCCTTAGACGGCGGGAAGCGCGGCGGCACTGACGCGGCAAGCTTAAGTGGCGCCGCTGCTGATGCAGGTCGTTATGCCCCGAACCAACCGCGTCCTTGGTCTCAGAGAGATTGGATTATTGCCTTGACAGCAAAAGAGGCAGTGGGTGAACGATAGTATGTTACAAGAAAAATTATAGGGCCATTTTTATTCATGGATTTGCAAAAAAGGAATTCTCGAAAATTTTGGTTGGCTTGTCGAGAGAAAAAATAGAAATAGCCTTAGATGCTGGAGATTTTATTGAGGTGAAGCCATGAGAAAATCTATTGCAAAATCAATCACAAACACTGTTAAGGATCTAAATAAAAGTGGTTTGGTTGATGACATAACAATGAGAAACATTGAAAAACTCTGTCTCCCTGATGGTTAAGAAATACACACCTGAAAAAATCGTTTCAATCAGAAAGAGATTCAGGCTCAGCCAGGCAGCATTAGCTAGCATTTTTAACGTCAGCCCTTCAACAGTTCAAAAATGGGAGCAGGGCAATAAAAAGCCTACAGGCGCATCTCAGAAGTTGTTAGATATTATTGAGAGAAAGGGCATCGAAGCTCTTGTGTAATAAAAAAACAAAAAATGGCATAACAAGGCGCTTCACTTGACCCGCAAATCATCGGCGAATTTTGTTGTATATTCAGGTTGCTAACCGTAAATAAAGTTAATCGGTAAATTCACGGCGGACAAGTGACCCTTGTCGTTCGCTGTCCAAAAAAAAAATTTATCAACATCTCAATTTGACAACCTAAGCACTAAAGTTTATACTTCTAAATATAAACTTTAACAAATTGGGAGTCAGTCATGAAAGCAACAGCCAAAGATTTAAGATTTCACTCCAAAGAATTAATAGAGACTGTAAAAAGAGGAGAGGAAGTTGTAATTACTTTTCGAGGGAAACCTTGTGCCAAGCTGGTCCCTTTTGAGGAAAAGAAAAATGAGATTTCACGGCATAAATTGTTTGGGATGTGGAAAGACCATGACCAGTCTCAAAACGTCGATGAGTATGTCAGGAATTTAAGAAAAGGAAGATTCTAATGCTAATAATCGACACTGACGTACTCATTTGGTATTTACGGGGAAATGACAAAGCATATAAAACGATCGAGAATATAGAAAATTTCTCAATTTCTGTAATCACCTACATGGAACTTGTTCAGGGAATGAGAAACAAAAAAGAACTGAACGGTCTGCGGCAGGCACTTCATGTATGGAACACCAGGATTTTATACATTTCAGAAGAAATATCGGCCAAAGCTATGTTTGCAGTTGAACAACATTTCTTGAGTCACTCAATGCAACTGGCCGATGCTCTTATTGGTGCTACAGCAATAAGTTATGGACTTCCCTTGCTCACAGGAAATGACAAGCATTATAAAATTATGAAAGAGATTCAGCTTAAAAGATTTAGGCCATAATTATCTGGGAATAGAGAGAAAGCAGCGGACAATGCAATCAACCTGACCCGCAAAATGTCTGCGGATTTTGGGGTAAATTCAGGCTGGTAGCAGTTCAATAAAGTTAATCGGTAACTGGTCGGCGGGCAGGTTATCGGCGACGTTCGCTTTCATGCCTGACATTGTAACGAACTTACAATTTGGATTGTGAAAGTAGGCCATCGAAAAGATATATATAGATTGATGAAGCGAACCATCGCCCGGAGCGGACCGGCAATAGCGCAGTCCGCCCAGGCAAATCGCTCCTCTTGCAAAACCCGGTGGAGACAAATGTTCGGGCTCTATCTTCACATCCCTTTCTGCCTGAAGAAATGCGCCTATTGCGACTTCAATTCACGGGCTCCGCGGCCGGGGGAAGTGGACAGCTATCTTTCGGCCCTGCAAAAAGAGATCGCGACGGTTCCGGCATTGGCCGGGCGTTCCCTTTCCAGTCTCTACATCGGTGGAGGGACACCGACGATCCTGACGGTGGAGCAGTTCCGCCGTCTCTTTGCCGCCCTCCACTCGGTCTTCCACTGGAACGACGGGATGGAGATCACCGTGGAGGCCAATCCGGGGACGGTGGATCTCTCCTTCCTGCGACAACTCAGATCTCTCGGCGTGAACCGGCTTTCACTTGGTATCCAGTCCTTCAGGGATTCCCTGCTCCGCCGGATGGGGCGGATCCATTCCGGGGCTGACGGGCGGGCGGCGATCGAGGCGGCTCGTAAGGCGGGGTTTGAGAATTTAGGCGCCGACCTGATCTACGCACTTCCGGGACAGGCCCCGGCGGACTGGGAAGAGGATCTGGCGGAACTGCTCGGATACCGTCCGGAACATCTCTCACTCTACGCCCTGTCCGTCGAGCCGGGAACTCCTTTTGCCCGTGCGGAAAAAGAGGGAAAGCTGCTCCTTCCTGCGGAGGAGGAAGAGGTCGAGATGTTCCGGCGGGCCGTTGAGATCACGGGGGAAAGGGGATACGAGCATTACGAGATATCCAATTTCGCACTCCCCGGTTGCTTTTCCCGTCACAACAGCCGGTACTGGACGATGGAGGAGTACTACGGCGCCGGCGCCGGCGCCCATTCCTTCCTTTGGCGGGAAGACCCGGTCCGTTTCCATAACGAACCCGATCCTGCAGCCTATGTAGGCAGGATCGGGCGGGGAGAGTCACCGGTGGCGGGCCGGGAAGTCCTGGAAAAAAAGACGTTGCTTTCGGAGGCGATGATGCTCGGACTCCGGCGGACCGCGGGCGTTGATATGGAGAAGTTCCACGGGAAGTATGGTGTTGAACCTGCGGAATATTTTGCGGAGGACCTTGTGCGCGCCTTCCGGGAAGAGTGGATCGAAGAGATTGGGGGGGTACTACGGCTTACGCCGAAGGGGGCGCTCTTTTCCAACGAGGTTTTTGTTTGCCTGTTTTAATGGAGCGTTACGTATGCTTTACACTCATCGAAGGGGGGGAGAACTTCGATGATTCCGTGGATCAAGGAAAAACCTTTTGCACTTCCTCCTCCATCCGGTGGTAGTCGTCTATCATGTTTTTGCGGTGGAGGGAGGGGAGGATCTTCTCCGCTTTTTTCAATGTGTTCGAGGCATTTTCTCCTTCTCCCTGTTTCCGGTAGAGATCCGTCAGGAGGAGCAGGTCCTCCATTGCCCCTGCCGAATCCCCATCGGCCCGGTGGGAGAGGAAGGCCCGTTTCAGGTAGGCCTCCGCCTGCGCAGGATTGCCTTGCCGGTTGGACAACCTTCCTAATCGTTGCAGGTCGAGGGCGATTCCGGGAGGATCTTCCAGCCGGCGGTGTTTCTTCAGGGCTGAAGTCAGCAGCGCCGAGGCCGTGTCCGGATTACCCTGGTGGAGGGCCAGCAGGCCCAGGTCACTCTCCCGCATCGCCGTCCCCTTCTCGTCGTTCCGGGACCGGGCCAGATCGAGCGCCTGCTTGAGATCGACTTCGGCCTTTTCCCATTGTTGCAGAGCAAGCTCTAATTGTCCCCTTCGTCCCAGAGCGGCCTGCAGGCGTCTTTCGTCTCCGAGGGAGCGGGCCGCCGACTCGGCCCTGTCATAGGAGGAGAGGGCGGCCTTGTCCTTGTCCTCCATCTCTCTTGCGGCGCCGATATGAATATCGAAATCGATTTGTGCCGCAGTGTCCCCGACCTCTTCGGCGATCGACAACCCTTCCTGCAGGAAGGGCAGCGCCTCTGAGGGATTGCCCCGCCGCAGTCGGAGCGCCGCGAGATTGTTCAGGTTATCCAATATCCCCCTGCGTGCATCGATCCGGCGGTTCAATTGCAGGGCGTGCAGAAAATCAGCCTCCGCCGCCTCAAGATCACCTTGTGCATATTCTTTGATCCCCCGCCGGTTAAGATCGCCGGCCCGATCCCCCAGGGATCTTGTCACGGGCCGGGGCGCGGCACAGGAGAAGAGGCCGATCACCAGAAGGACCCACAGGATCCGGAAAGGTCTCGCGATCATGGTCGGCTCTCCTCATAGGAAATCGGTCGGTTGCCGAGGAGGATCCGTTCCTCCGTGCCGGTCCTCCGGGGGAGGTTCCTCCGGATGAGCCAACTTCGTTTGGCCGCCTCGACCACATCCTCCGCTCCCTGGGCGGCATTCCGGAAAGATCCGGCAATGGCCGGCAGCTCCCGGGAAGCGGCATGAAGATTCCGTACCGTTTCATCGGCCTCGGCGGCGATTCGGGGGAGATGTTTCGTTCCAGCCCGTACATCGCCGGTTACGGCGCTGAGGTTTTCCATGGTTTTTCGTGTCGATGTAAAAATTGCCGGAAGTTGCCCGGAGGCACGGTCGATTTTGAGGGCGGTCTTTTTCACTTCATCGGCGGCGGTCCGGGCGGAATTGCTCAGACGGATCAGTTTGTCATAAAGGGCGGGATCGTTGACGGCCTTCCCGAAGGAGCCCCTTCCTTCGTCGATCTTCTTAACGATATTGCCGGCGTGTTCCATGGTTTCGCTCAGGTGAAGGTCCTGCATGGCGAACTCTCCGCTGATGCTGGAGATGTAGCTCAGGATCTTGTCCAGTTTTTCCGCCATGGGAATGACCTGGTCGATGAATTGTGCGACATCGAAGGGGTTCTTTGCCTGGATTTCCATCCCGTCTCTGAGTATTCCCTTGATCTTTGACCCGATCGTGATCTCCACACTCTTGTCTCCGAGGATGCCTACGGAACTGATGGTGGCGACGGAATCGCTCCGGATCTGGTAGCGATAGCGCTTCCGCAGGGAAAGGGTGGCTACGATTTTGCCGCCCGGAGTAAATTTCAGACTCTCCACATTCCCGACCTCCAGACCGGCCAGCCGGACGGGAGCGCCGATCTTCAGCCCTCCGATTTCGGAGAATTCAGCTCGCAGGCGGTACCGCGGCTCAAAAAGTTTTTGCTTGCCTGCGATGGAGAAGACCAGGACGGAAACGGCGGCGATCCCGAGGAGGACGAAGATCCCCACCATCGTCTCGGTTTTATGTGATTCCGGTGTTGCCATAGTCACCTCTCTTTTTGTCCGATGTTCTCATCCATAAAGAAATTCCCGGACCCTGGGGTCCGTACTCTCTTGAACCTCTTCCAGCGGGACGGTCAGGAGGATTTTCCCTTCGTGAAGCATGGCCACCCGGTCCGCTGCCTTGAAGGTGAGACGAATATCATGGGTCACCACGAGGGAGGTGATCCCGAGACGGAGTTGCAGCTCCCGGATCAGGTCGGCAATGGTGTCGGAGGTGACGGGGTCGAGCCCCGTTGTCGGTTCATCATAGAGAATGATCTTCGGTTCCATGGCGATGGTTCGTGCCAGGGCCACCCGTTTCTGCATCCCTCCGGAGAGTTCCGAAGGCATCTTTTCCTGGATCTCTCCCAATCCCACCATCGAAAGGAGGCGGCTGACCTTTGTGTCGATTTCGGACCTGGAAAGATCGGTGTGCACATCGAGGGGGAAGGCGATGTTGTCCCGGACGTTCATCGAATCGAAGAGGGCGGAACCCTGAAAGAGAAAGCCGACGTTGCACCAGAGTTCTTTCCATTCCGCTTCCTTCCGGAAATCCGTTACCACATGGTCGAGGATACGAATCCGTCCCGCATCGGGGGTAATCAGGCCGATGAGGGTCCCCAGGAAAACCGATTTGCCCGAGCCGCTTCCTCCTAAAAGGACAATCGATTCTCCTTCAAAAAGGTCCATGTCGATGCCTCTTAAGACCGGCTGGTCTTCGAAGGTTTTGGTGACTCCTTTCGCCGAGAGGATCGGATCTTTTCCGTTTTTGGAATGTTCCATCATTATCCCCCCAGAAGGAGCAGGAAAGTCTGGCTCAGAAAAACGTCGGAGATAAAGATCATCAGGGAAGTGACGACCACCGTCCGGGTCGTGGCGGCGCCGACGCCGGTCGTCCCTCCCTTTGCATTAAATCCCTCGTAGGTGCTGACGACACCGATCACGAGTCCGAAGAATCCCGCCTTCATCAGGCCGGGGATCAGGTCAATCATTTCAATGAATTCAAAAGTGATATCAAGGTAGAGCCCGGCGCTGATCCCCCCCCGGGTGACTCCCATCAGGAGACCCCCTGCGATGCCTAAGAGATCGGCAAAAGCGGTCAGCAGCGGTACGGCGATCAGGCAGGCGAGGATCCGGGTCAGGACGAGATATTTCATCGGGTTGACGGCCAGGACCTTCAGGGCATCGATCTGCCGGGTGACCCGCATGGATCCGATCTCGGCGCTGATCCCCGATCCGGCCCGTCCGGCGACCATGAGGGCGGTCAGGACCGGCCCCAATTCCTTGACCACGGAAAGCCCCACGGCTGCCGCCACATAATGAACGGCTCCGAATTCTTTCAGGAGGTGGATGGAATGCATGGAGAGGACAATTCCGATTGCGAAGGAGGAGATGATGACCAGCGGGATGGTCTTGATCCCGATCTCCATGACCTGGTGAACGATCAGACGGAAGAAGAAGGGGCGCTGAAAGAGATGGCGGAAAGAAGAGAAGGCGAAGAGAGTCAGCTCACCCATGTATTGAGCGAAGGCAATGATCCGGCTTCCCGTTCCCGAAACGACACGCATGGTCCGTACTCTTACGACAGGATATGGAGGGGAGCGGAATGGAGCCGGGAGCCATCCGGATTCAGTTCCGCGTATAGACCGATTTGTCGCCGACATCAAGATCCGCCGCCATTATTTCTTTCCGCGCGGCAAAAATACAAAGAAAAAATGCGTCCAGACAGAGCAGAATAAATGCCGGAAAGGGATGGAGCCACCGGAAGAGATGTCCCAGGACCAGCACCGGCGTCACGGCGGCAAAAAGGATTGCCTCGATCATTCCGAAACAGAAGGCCTCCTTGACCGTGATTCCGCACAGCGCCGCCAGGACAAAGCCGAACCCGAGCGTCCCGTAGGGGGTCAGGTAGAGAATCTCCAGGAACTGCCGGGGGGTGACAAAAGAGATGGCGGCAAAAACCGTGACCGACACAAGACCGATTCCGAAAAGGAGTTTCAGCAGGGTATGGAACTGTCGGATGTAAAGATGAATCATTATCACGGAGGTTCCCGTCCCGGCGATGAGCAGAAGAACCGCTGTGACGAGGATGGCCTGATGGTCTGCGAGCCATGCCGTGGCGGAGGCGGCCTCCCACCCACGGGTCAACCCGATCAATGCCGCCGTCAGGACAAAGGCCAGGGCGGAGACGACGATCCCGCCGCGGTAGATCCGGACGCCGCGCAGGTCGAGCGGAGTAATCTCAAGGGTTTCAGGACCTTCCATCGTATTTTTCCCTTTCCCGCCGGGGACGAATGTGAAGCCGGAGGGCTAACCTTCTGATATTTTCATGCCTGATCCGTAATGATATCATATCTCAAGAGGGGGGTGGGTGTAAAGCGTTACAGCTCCATTCGGACACGGTCCAGGCTCCGGTACTGGAGCGCTTCAGCCAGATGGTCGGAGCGGATCCTCTCCGATCCCTCAAGATCTGCGATCGTCCGGGCGACCTTAAGGATCCGGTGATAGGCCCGGGCGGAAAAGCCGAGGTCGGCCATGGCCTCCTGGAGCATCCGTTCCGAGGTTGGATCGATCGTACAATATTCTTCGATCATCCGGGGGGTCATGTGGGCCGTACAGGGAATGCCGTCGGCTTGATACCGCTCCGCCTGGATCTTTCGGGCATTATTGATCCGCTGCCGGATCTGCAGGGAGTGTTCCCCCTGCCGGGCGGAGGAGAGTTGATGATAGGGGACGGCCGGAACTTCCACCTGAATGTCGATCCGGTCGATCAGGGGGCCTGAGATCCGGTTCCGGTACCGTTCGATCTGATGCGGGGAACACCGGCAGGTATGATAGGGATCTCCGAAGTAACCGCAGGGGCAGGGGTTCATGGAGGCGACCAGCATGAATCGGGCGGGATAGGTCAGCGAGCCGGCGGCCCGGGAGATGGTAACGCAGCCGTCCTCCAGGGGTTGACGGAGCGCCTCCAGGACATTCCGTCGAAATTCGGGGAATTCGTCCAGGAAGAGGATACCGTGATGGGCGATGCTCACTTCCCCCGGCTTCGGAAAAGTGCCGCCGCCGATCATTCCGGCATCGGAAATAGTGTGATGAGGGGCTTGAAATGGCCGAGAGGAAACAATCTGTTCCTCCGGGTTCAGCAGTCCCGCAACACTGTAGATTTTTGTGCAGTCGAGCGATTCCGCAAGGGTCAGCTCCGGCAGGATGGAGGGGAGGCGTTTGGAGAGCATCGTCTTGCCCGACCCGGGGGGGCCGATGAGGAGGATGTTATGCCCACCCGCACAGGCGACTTCGAGGGCGCGCTTGGCATGCTCCTGTCCCCGTACATCGCAAAAGTCGAGGTCTGTTGCCGACTGTTCCCGCAGCAGGGTGTAGAGGTCCGTCCGTTCCGGAGCAATATCGATTTCGTGATTGAGAAAGGACAGGGTCTCTGCCAGGGAACGGACCGGGTGGATATTGATTCCCCCGACGATGGCCGCCTCGGGCGCATTCTCCTTCGGAACGCACATGGCCCGGCATCCTTCCGTCTTGGCGCGGATTGCCATGGGAAGAGCTCCCCGTATCGGCTTGATACTTCCGTTCAGGGAGAGTTCCCCCACGAACAGGTAGCCGGCGAGGGCGTCCTGTGGGATGATTCCCTGCCGGGTGAGTATCCCCAAGGCAATCGGGAGGTCGAATGCGGCGCCTTCTTTTTTCAGGTCGGCCGGGGCGAGGTTGACGGTGATCCGGTGCGTGGGAAATTTCTGCCCGGAGTTTTTGATGGCCGATCGCACCCGTTCTTTGCTCTCCTTGACTGCGATGTCGGCCATCCCGACGACCGAAAAGGCAGGGAGTCCCCGGGCCACATCGACTTCGACTTCCACGGGGACGGCATCAATGCCGATGACGCTACTGCTGAGAACTTTGGCAATCATGTGTGCAACAACCTTTGGGGAAGGGACGCAGACATTCCTTCCGGGTGATTGTGCATTACCGAGATATGGACTTCAAGCAGGGAAAAGCAAAGCGGGTAATTATGGACACTTGAAGAGGTTCTTGTAACGGAGGATACCCTAACACAATCATTTTGCGGAGGGCAACCTTTTTCCGGTTTTCGGTTTGACATCGCTTCCGGATTTTCATACACTCCCTGTTTATAAGGAGGAATGCCCGATGGAGATTCAGGGAAGCACCAGGATCGTAGGACTTTTCGGTTTTCCCGTCCGTCATACCTTTTCCCCGCCCATGCACAATGCCGCCTTTGCCGAAAGGGGGCTGGACTATGTCTATCTCCCCTTTGAGGTTCATCCTGAAAATCTGCCGGCGGCGGTGAAGGCCTTGGTCCCCCTCGGCATAGCAGGCGTCAATGTGACGATCCCCCACAAGGAAACGGTGATTCCCCTGCTCGACGAGATTTCCGGGACTGCGGAACGGATTGGCTCGGTCAACACGATCCGGGTGCGGGAGGGAAAACTCAAGGGATTCAATACCGACGCCTACGGTTTTGAAACGGCCCTTTTCAAGGACGGCGGCGTTTCTCTTTCCGGCAAAAAGATCTTCGTCATGGGGGCCGGCGGCGCCGCCCGTGCGGTTTGTTTCCAGTCGGCCCTTTCCGGCGCCGAAGAACTGGTGATTGCGGATGTTCTGGCCGAGCGGGCCGAAGCTCTCGCCTCCGCCGTGGCGGAGGCGGTTCCTGTTTGTCGTATTTCCACCTGTTCCGTGGAGATGGAGACCATCGAGAAGGCCGTGGCCGGCAAGGACCTGTTTGTGAATGCCACTCCCGTCGGGATGAAGGAAACGGATCCTCCCCTGATCCGGGTGGAATGGCTGGAACCTTCAACGACGGTTTTTGATGTGATTTATAATCCCCTGGAGACGCGGCTTCTCCGTGAGGCAAAGGACCGGGGGTTGACCGTTGTGAACGGAATCGGGATGCTGGTCCATCAGGGTGCGCTGGCCTTTGAGATCTTTACCGGCCGGAAGCCTCCGGTGGAGACGATGTTGCAGGTACTGAAGGAAAGGTTTGAGTCGTGAGGTGCAATGTCGTTCTCGTCGGTTTCATGGCGACCGGGAAAAGTACCGTCGGCCCGGCACTTGCTTCCCGGCTCTCTTTCCAGGTGATCGACACCGACGACCTGATCGAAGAGAAGGCGGGCAAGTCGATCTCCGAGATCTTCGCCCGGGACGGGGAGAAGGTTTTCCGGGAGCTTGAATCGGAGATCGCTCTCGAAGTCTCCCGCCGGAGGGGGCATGTAATTATTACGGGCGGCGGGATTGTCCTCCGGGAGAGGAATCTGGCTGCCCTGAAAAAAGCCGGTCCCGTCTTCTGCCTTTCGGCCTCACCGGAGGAAATTCTGAGACGGACGGAGGGAACGAGCCACCGTCCTCTGTTGAAGACCGACAATCCCCTGGCACGGATCAAGGACCTTCTGAAGGTTCGGGAACCCTTTTATTCCCGGGCCGATTATACCATTGAGACGACGGGCATGTCGGTCCGGGAAGTCGTCGATTGCATTCTCGGCATTCTCCATACGAACCATCCCGCCCTTTTCGGTCCTTCATGAGATCCGGATCAGGGTGCCGGGGTTGTAGGGGGTCGTGGGCCTTTGCCGCACCGTCGCCGACCGTAAGGTTTCGTACTTGTCGGGATCGCATTGGAAACTTTGAAGGCTTCGCAGGAAGGAAGTAACCGGAGAAACAACGTTTTTATAATTTTATGGCGCGGATGCTTGTATTCTTTTATCAAAATATGCTATAGTGTACATTCATTTTCTGCAACATCTTGAATATATTCTAAACTTTCCATGGAGGAATCCCTCGTGATGAATACAATTGCAAGAGTATTCTCGGCAATTCTTGTGACATCTTTTCTGCTTTTGGGGTGTAAACCCCAGCAACCGCAAAACAAATCCGAGGAAACGCCGACCGCACAAACCCCCGTTGCGGAGAAGACCGCTGCGCCCCGGCTTCCTGCACCGCAGCCGGTTGCGGTGGGCAAAACCGGGAAAGTTGTGGAAACGATGAATGCCGGCGGCTATACCTACATCCGGGTTGATACCGGGACGGAAAAGATTTGGGCTGCGGCTCCCGAGTTCAAGATCCAGGTCGGTCAGACGGTAACCGTTCCTCCCGGGGCGCCCATGGCGAACTACCACAGCAAGACCCTGAACCGGGATTTTGGCCTGATCTACTTTGTCCCCGCCATCAACGTTGGTGGAACGGTCTCCTCCGGTACGATGCAGCGGCCGATTCCGCCGGGACATCCGGCGCTGAATAGCCGACCCGCAAAATCCGGGATCGACCTCTCCGGGATTCAACGTGCGAAAGGGGGAGAAACCGTCGAAGAGGTTTTTGCCAGGAAAGCTGAGCTGAAAGGCAAGGAGATCCTGGTCCGGGGGAAGGTTGTAAAATATAATCCCCAGATCATGGGATTCAACTGGGTTCATATTGAGGACGGGACCGGCAAAGAGGGGGTGAACGATCTGACCGTGACAACCCGTGATACGGTCCAGGCCGGAGATACGGTCTTGGTCAAGGGGAAATTGACCCTGAATAAAGATTTCGGCGGGGGTTATATTTATGATGTTATTGTCGAAAACGGGAAGGTGACCGTGGAGGAAAAGAATCATGGTGGTTCTTGATACCTCTCTCGGCCGGATTACGGTTGAACTCTTCACCGACAAGGCACCGGTGACGGTAAAAAATTTTCTCGACTATGTTGATGAGGGTCACTTCGATGGGACTATTTTTCACCGGGTGATCTCCGGATTCGTTCTTCAGGGGGGTGGCCTGACGGAGGCAATGGAGGAAAAACCGACCCGTCCTCCCATCAAAAACGAGGCCGACAATGGTCTCTGCAATGAGCGAGGGACCTTCTCGATGGCGCGCACAAATGAGATCGATAGCGCCACCTCACAATTTTTTATCAATCTTGCTGACAATGCCTTTCTCGATCATAGCGACGACAACTTTGGTTATGCCGTTTTCGCCAAGGTAACGGACGGGATGGATGTGGTCGACAAGATTGCAGCCGTTCCAACGGGAAATCATGGTTTTCATCAGGATGTGCCGGTTGATGCCGTAGTGATTCAGTCTATCCGGCGGGCCTGAGCGGCGTTGACCAATCCGGTGACCTGACTTGGCAGCGCACAGGCGGATATTGAAGTCTTGTTCTATTGTATGAACAGAGTCCCTGCATCTTTTCACATGGCTTGACACTTCTCTTCTTTTCGTTACACTCCAATCGTACGTCCATATCATTCGTGAATTGATCCGGCTCGGAGATGCATGGTCCCCTGCGTCGCGGGCTGAACCATCCCGGGGATGCAGGAAGGAGGAATTGCCCGTGGAGAATATTGTTGGGAAACTTTCGGAATGGTTTGCCTTTTATGGTCTGAAGGTTGTTGCGGCAGTTCTGATTCTGATGGTGGGCCGCTGGGCTGCGGGTACCGTCAAAAAAGTCGTAAATAAGATCATGACGAAACGGAACCTGGATCCGATAATCAAGTCCTTTGTGGGGCATCTTGTGTACATTGCCCTGATAGCCTTCGTAATTCTGGCGGCCCTGGGGCAGCTCGGGATCCAGACGACCTCCTTCATTGCCGTGATCGGTGCCGCCGGTCTGGCCATCGGCCTGGCCCTGCAGGGGTCTCTGGCCAACTTTGCGGCGGGGTTTCTGATGATTCTCTTCCGCCCCTTCAAGGCAGGGGATTTTATCGAGGGCGCCGGTGTGGCAGGAACCGTGGAGGAAATCCAGGTCTTCAATACCCTGCTGAAGACGCCCGACAATAAAAGAATCATCGTCCCCAATGCCAAGTTAACCGGCGACAATATCATCAACTATTCCAGCAAAGAGACCCGGCGGGTCGATTTTGTCTTCGGTGTCGGGTATGACGATGATCTTCAGAACGTCAAAAGGGTTCTGTCGGAGCTGGTGGGGGCCGATCAACGGATCCTTACGGATCCGGCACCGACGATCGGTGTGATGGAGTTGGCCGACAGCAGTGTCAATCTGGCCGTCCGGGTCTGGGTCAACGCTTCGGATTACTGGAATGTCTTTTTCGATATGATGGAGAAGGTGAAAATCCGTTTTGATTCGGAAGGGATCAGTATCCCCTATCCGCAGCAGGATGTGCATATTCACAATGGTGCCGCAGGGGTGGGTACGGAGGCTTACACGAAGGCAATCTGACCTGCGGCGGCAGCCGGGGAGTGCATCCGGGGATCATCCTCTCTTCTCGATGGGAAGATAAGGCAGGTCCTTCGGCCCGTCATAGACGGCCCGGGGACGGAAAAGCCGGTTGTCTTCCAGGTATTCGAGAATCCGTGCGACCCATCCGGCAATGCGGCTGACCGCGAAGATCGGGGTGAAAAGGCTGCCTTCGATGCCGAGGCTGTGATAGACCAGGCCGGAATAAAAGTCGACGTTGGGAAAGATCCCTTTTTCCCCGTAGGCCTTGGTGACCCGCTGCTCCAGGGTCCGGGCGATTTCAAAGAGAGGCTTGTTTCCGGTCAGCGCCGTCAGCTCCTTCGCATAGCGTTGCAGGATTCTTGCCCGGGGATCATAGGTCTTGTAGACCCGGTGCCCGAAGCCCATGATTTTTGTCTTTTTCGCCAGGGCCTTCTCCACAAATGTTTCCGCTTCGGCCGGTGATGCAATTCCCGTCAGCATCCGGATAACCCGCTCGTTGGCCCCGCCGTGAAGCGGCCCCTTCAGGGTGGAAATCCCGGCCGAAACGGCGGAGTGGAGGTCGCTCAGTGTGGAAGCCACCACCATGGCGGCGAAGGTTGAGGCGTTCATCCCGTGATCGGCATGGAGGATGAGGCAAAGATCCATCACCCGCTCCTCCAGCGGTTCCGCCCGGTTGCCCCGGAGCATGTAGAGAAAATTGGCTCCGTGCGGAAGGGACGGATCGGGAGCCACCGGTTCTTTCCCCTCCCGATGTCGTGCAATGGCTGCCGTCAGGGTGGCCATCTGGGCGATCAGCCGGATACCTGCCTCTTTCTTCTCCGGCAGCTCGTCGGCAATTCTGCAGGTCTCATCGATGCATTCCAAAAGCGAGATTCCCGAGCGGAGCAGCGACATGGGATGGCAGGGACAGGGAAGGTGAGTAATGCGCGACAGAACCTCGTCGGGGATTCCGCGCAAAGCGGTCAGATGGTCCGCAAACTTTCCAAGCTCTGACCGGGTAGGCAGGTTTCCGTTCAGGAGTAGGCAAACCGTTTCTTCGTAGGTGGAGTATGCGGCCAAATCCTCTATTGCGTAACCCCGGTAGGAGAGCTTTCCCGCGACGCCGTCGACATAACCGATCCGGGTCGTATTGGAAATGACTCCTTCTAACCCTTTTGAAAAATCCGTGGGCCTCTTACGTTCTTCTTCCATAACTTCCTCCCGGCGGGAGAAAGTATAGCAGATCGTTCTATGTTTGTCATTCCGCCCGGAGTTGATGTCAAAATTTCAAAATGTTTTTTCTGTTGCTTTGTTGTGGTCGAGGATCTTTCGCAGTTTTGTCGCTAATGTTGTGGGGGTGATCGGTTTCTGGAGAAAAGCGGCTCCCTGGTCAAAGAGCCCATGCTGTGCGATGTGGTTGTCGGTATATCCCGATATGAAAATGACCGGCAGCCCGGGGCGTTGGTCGGCCAGGGCTTCACTGAGGAGGACCCCGTTGATTCCGGGCATAACGACATCGGTGAGAAGAAGGTCAATCGTTCCGGGATGGGCCCGGCTCACGTCGAGGGCCTCCATTCCGGAGGTGGCGGAGAGAACGGTATAGCCGAGGTTATCCAGTGTGTCGACAATCAGTTGCAGAATGGTCGGTTCGTCTTCGACGACGAGGACGGTTTCTTTGCCGCCCTGCAGGGGGATGCTGTCTCCTTCTTTTACTTCCGGAAGGGGCGAGGCGTCGGCCGGGAGATAAATCCTGAAGGTCGTTCCCTTTCCCGATTCGCTGTAGACCCGGATGAAGCCTTCGTGCTGTTTGACTATTCCGTAGACCGTGGCCAGCCCGAGGCCGGTTCCCCGGCCGATCTCCTTGGTGGTGAAGAAGGGCTCGAAGATTTTTTCCCGGACTTCCGGGGGCATTCCTTCCCCCGTATCGGTGACGGCCAGCATCACATAGTGCCCCGGAATGATTCCTTCGTGTTTTCGAAGATATTCTTCTTCCAGAATGATGTCTGAGGTCCTAATGGAGAGTCGGCCTCCCCGGGGCATGGCATCCCGTGCATTGACGACCAGGTTCATCAGAATCTGTTCAATCTGGCCGGCGTCGGCCAGGACGTTTTTCACAGGTCTTGTTGTGTGGAGAGTGAGCGTGATGTCTTCGCTAATCAGGCGGTGGAACATCTTTCCCATCTCGTTGACGATGGTGTTCAGGTTGACCGGTTTGATCTCCAGGACCTGTTTTCGGCTGAAGGCGAGGAGTTGCCGGGTCAACCGGGCAGCCTTGTTGCCGGCCTCTTCAATGATCTTCAGGTGTTCCCGCACCGGGTCTCCGCTGGGGAGGGCATCCAGTGCCAGTTCCGCATAGCCGAGGATGGCGGAGAGCATGTTGTTGAAATCGTGGGCCACCCCGCCGGCAAGGCGGCCGATGGACTCCATCTTCTGTGACTGCTGGAGCTGCCCCTGGAGGTGTTTCCGTTCCTCTTCTGCGGTTTTTTGTGCCGTGACGTCCCGGACAACATGGACCAGGCCGATGACCCGGTTGGTTGCATCCAGGCGGGGCAGTGCCTTGATTTCGAGATATTTCTGCAAATGGGGTTCATAGAGTTCCGAGACGGAGGCGGTGCCGCTTTCCAACGTCCGGCAACTGGGGCATCTTTCCGGTGGTGTGCGGGTTCCGTGATAAGATTCGGAACATTTCCTCTCCAGGATCTCTATGCAGGAAAGCCCCAGCATTTCTTCCGCAGCACGGTTGGTCTGAATGATGTTGAAGTCCTTGTCATGAACGGTGATCGCCTCATTGATGATGTTGAAGGTTTCTTCCCATTCCCGGTTGTGCTTGAGGATCGTCTCCTGCATCTCCCGGACTTCGGTGATGTCGCGGATCACATGGACGGAGCCGATGATCTCTTCCTGTTCATCCAGAACCGGGTCAACGGCGATATGGATCCACATCGACTGTTCCTGCAAAAACAGCTCCTGTTCTTCATGCCGTCTGGAGCGGAACATCCGTTTCATGGGACAACTTTTTATCGAGTCCTCTTTGTGGCAGAAAAGACGGTAACATTTCTCTCCTATGATTTCGGTGTAAGTTTTTCCGAGGAACCTTGTGGCTGCCCGGTTGGCTTTGACGATACGGTGTTCCCGGTCGAGCATCAGGATGATGTCCCGGGTGGTGTCGAAGGTGGTCCGCCATTCCTCCGAGGCCCGGATCAGCGCCTTCTCATGTTCTTTGCGTTCCGTAATGTTCCGGATAAAGCCTGCGGCATGCCAGGAATTGCCGACCTGCATGGCGGAAGTGGAAACCTCGATCGGGAAGATGGTTCCGTCTTTCCGTATGGCCGTGAACTCCCCGGTCTTTCCGACGACCGGCCCCCGGCCGCTTTTCCGGAAATGCCGGAATCCTTCTCGGTAATTTCCGTGAAAGGTTTCCGGAGCCAGAAAGGTATGAAGCTCCCGTCCCAGTGCCTCCTGGCTGGAATAGCCGAACATCCGTTCTGCTGCGGGGTTCCAGTAGGAAATCAGCCCCCGGTCATTCATGAGAATGATGGCGTCGGTTGCCGTATTACTGATGGCCATAAATTTCCGGTCGCTTGCCTTCAGCTGTTCTGCGACTTTGCGGCGTTTTTCCCGAACCTCGAAAAGGAGGGAGGTGAAAAGGAGCGTGACGGAAATAATGAGGAGCCGTTCCCAGAGTTCTCGAGGATTGCTGTTCAACAACTGGGCGCCAAAACTCCCTCCCGTAGAGAAAAGGGTCTCCATCGCCGATTCCAGGCCCCAGATTATGGCCCCGATCCCGAATCCGGCGAGAAGGATCCAACGGAACCTGTTCTTTGCCGTCACAATCAAAACCTCAATGCATATTCGGTTAAACCGACTGAAAATGTAACAGAAGAGAAAACATGCTGTTACCCAGATCGGATTACTTCCAGCGGGACTTTAATGTTTTTCGATAAAAATTGACAACCCGGAGTGCTTTGTAATAGTTTTGGACCACTTAAATTAAGGTGGCTTCGTAAAAAGTCCGCCCGTCCCTTCGACTGGCTCAGGACAGGCGTGCTCAGGGCGAATGTCGTAAGTGATTAATATTCCGTTCGTGTGGTTCGGCCGGCTTCCGAGCATGGTGAGCTTGCCGAACCACATGCCCGGAAGCTTGTCGGACCATGAATAGGACCCGGAGAATGATTTTTTACGAGGCCAGCAATTAAAAATGGACTCGCAGAAATTCCTCTGGAAGTTCAAGGTATGCAGGCACAAGGAGCAAAGAAAATGGACGAGCAGATGAACCAAGCCTGGCAACTTCTTGCAGAGACGGCCGGGAAGAACAAGCCGGAATGGAAGAAATCGATTCTTGATCATGCACGGATCGTGCATGATCTTTCCCTGCGGCTGGCCGATCTTTTCAGCGAGGACCGGCAAGTCGACGTGGAAACGGTACAATTGGGGGCGGTTTTGCACGATGTGGGACGGAGCCGTGCGGATCGGGTCGTGGAACACGGGATTAAAAGCGGCGAGATGCTCCGGGAGGAAGGGTTCCCCGAAGGAGCGGCCCGGATTGCTGAAACCCATGTCGGTGTTGGGATAACGCCGGAACAGGCAGCTTCCCTGGGGCTTCCCGAAGGGAATTATATCCCGGAAACCCTGGAGGAGAGGATCGTCTGTTATGCCGACAACCTGCTCAACTATCTTGTCGATGAGGGGCGTCATGAACTGGTGGACCGCCGGGCCGTGGTCAAACGTTTTTCGTTGGAATTAGGGGAAGAATATGGAAAACGGGCGGAGGATTTTATGACCGGTCTTGAAATGGAATTGGGGCCGGAACGTTTTGTTCGGTTTCGGCGCTATGTGGAGGAGGTGAATGAACGGCTGCAAACGGGTGAACGGGGTGAAGAGTCAGATCAGGATTAAGAGGAATGGTGATAGGGTGACCCTGATAAAAGGCGGCATCGATCTTGATCTTAGTGTCCTGTTCCTAAATACGGAGGCATTTGGGTGCCGCAGAACGGCCTCCTCTATGTTGTGCTCCCTACCGTACCTTACGCATGCCTTGATGAGACCGTCCTGCAACCCTCTCGGTGCGTCACAGTATTTATGAACAGGACCACTTAACCTTTCAGGTGTTTGCTTGTGCGCCGGCTGCCGGTTGGATCCGACAGTAGAACAGCGTTTTATGGTTCCTTCGGGAATGCGGATATAATAATATATCCTAATACCTTTATTAGAATAACAAATGTTTTGGTGATTCGATTTTTCTTGATTCCTGCTTGTGATCGGACTAAAATACGCCACTTACTGATCAGCAAATCCGCTACGGGTAAGCGGGAACCTCCTGATTGACGACATCTTGTCAAGTAGGTATCAGAACTATTAACTTTGCGACCACATCTTATGTAAATATAATCATATTCTAATTTGTTGTTCTGGTTCGGATCTGAATTTATGTTCTATTGTTTTTCTTCCAACAAGTTTTCCACGCAACATTCCTTATCGGGAATTGTATATATACACCCTGTCGTTTTTGTTGACTTGAATATTCATGAATGATGAAGGGAGGTGAATAGGGGGTTGTAAGGTGGGTCTGTCTGCGCGGGGTACCCTGCATGGAGGCCCGCAGGATTTCATTCTTTTATTGGAGGATTGAAAGATGCCAAGTTTTGTAATCGCTGAAAAATGCGACGGCTGTAAAGGACAGGACAAAACCGCCTGCCAGTACATCTGTCCGAACGACCTGATGGTCCTCGACAGAGAAAAGATGAAGGCATTCAACCAGGAAGCGGAGCAGTGCTGGGAGTGTTACAACTGCGTCAAGATCTGTCCTCAGCAGGCGATCGAAGTACGCGGTTATGCCGACTATGTTCCCTTGGGGGGCAATGTAATCCCCATGCGGTCAACCGACTCCATCATGTGGACGGTCAAATTCCGGAACGGGACGTTGAAGCGATTCAAGTTTCCCATTCGGACCACGGCCGAGGGGTCCATTGATCCTTACGGCGGAATGCCGGAAGCGGATTTTTCCAAGCTCAAGGATCCGGGGTTTTTCAATTACGATGCACGTAAGGAATAGGACATAGGAGGAGCGTAAACATGGAAAAAGAGACCAACACTTTTGCACATAGCGAGAAGCCGGAAGTCGTTGAGGTGGAGACCGATCTTCTCTTCATCGGCGGCGGGATGGCGGCCTGCGGTGCGGCTTATGAGGCCAGCCGTTGGGCGACTCCGAAAGGGCTGAAGATCACCATGATCGACAAGGCGGCCGCGGAGCGCAGCGGTTCCGTGGCCATGGGGCTTTCCGCCATCAATACTTACATGGGTGAGAACAAGGTGGCTGATTATGTCCGGTACGTCCGGGCCGACCTGATGGGGATCATCCGGGAAGACCTCGTTTTCGATCTTGGTCGTCACGTCGACGATTCCGTCATGCTCTTCGAGGAGTGGGGACTTCCGATCTGGAAGAAGGGAGATGACGGTTTCTCTCTCGATGGACACCAGTCCAAGGCCGCCGGCAAGGCCTCCCTGCGGGACGGCGGAACGCCGGTCCGTTCCGGAAAGTGGCAGATCATGATCAACGGTGAGTCCTACAAGCCGATCGTTGCCGAAGCCGCCAAGAAGGCCCTGGAGATTAACCGTGAAGCCACCGGGGTAGAGCAGAACCTTTACGAGCGTGTGTTCATTACCCGGATGCTTCTGGATGCCGACAAGCCGAACACCATTGCCGGTGCCGTCGGTTTCAGCGTCCGTGAAAACAAGGCCTACGTCTTCAAGGCGAAAGCCATTCTCTGCGTCCCCGGCGGCGCCGTGAACGTCTACCGTCCGCGGTCCATCGGTGAAGGCATGGGTCGGACCTGGTTCTCCGTCTGGAATGCCGGTTCGGGTTATGCCATGGGTGCCCAGGTCGGTGCGGAGATGACCCTGATGGAAAACCGTTTCGTCCCGGCCCGTTTCAAAGACGGGTATGGTCCGGTCGGCGCCTGGTTCCTTTTCTTCAAGGCCAAGGCGACCAATTCCCTCGGTGAAGATTACTGCGCCAACGAAGAAAACATTGCCGCTGCGAGAAAGAAATACGGCAAGTACGTCGACGTAATGGGAACCACCATCCGGAACCACCTGATGATGGAAGACATGAAGCAGGGCAAGGGTCCCATGATTATGCGGACCCATGAGGCCATGGCCGCGATGGCTCAAGGCTTCAATGACAAGCTTGGCGAGAAGGAAGGGAAGAAGAGGATGAAGCACCTCGAGGCCGAGGCGTGGGAAGACTTCCTCGATATGACCATTGGTCAGGTCGGGATGTGGGCTGCCTGCAACATCGAGCCGGACAAGGTCCCGTCCGAGATCATCCCCTCCGAGCCTTATCTCCTTGGTTCCCATGCCGGATGTGCCGGTTTCTGGACCAGTGGTCCCGGAGACATTGAAGGCGCTCCTGCCGAGTGGTCTTGGGGATACAACCGGATGAGTACGGTGAACGGCCTCTTTATGGCCGGTGACACCTGCGGTGCTTCCGGGCACAAGTTTTCCTCCGGTTCCCATGCGGAAGGCCGGATGGCCGGGAAGGCCATGGTTTCCTATATTCTCGATAATGCCGATTTCCAGCCCTCCTTCAAGGAGAACGTGGATGATCTCATTGCAGAGATCTATCTGCCGCGGGAAATTTTCGAGAAGTACCAGGCCTATTCCACGAGTGCCGATGTCAATCCGAATTTCATCAAGCCTGAAATGTACCAGAAGCGCCTGATGAAGATCATGGATGAGTATGTGGCCGGCGTCGGGACCATGTTTACCACCAGTGCGACCCTTATTAATGAAGGTCTGAAGAAGCTTGACATGCTCCGGGAAGATGCGAGCCATCTGGCTGCCTCCGATCTTCATGAGCTCCTTCGCTGCTGGGAAAACTACCATCGGTTGCTGACGGCCGAGGCCCATGCACGGCACATCCTCTTCCGTGAGGAAACGCGGTATCCGGGTTATTACTACCGGGCCGATCATGACTACATTGATGATGAAAACTGGAAGTGTTTCACCAACTCCCGTCGGGATCCCGAGACGGGGGAATGGGAACACAAGAAGGTTCCCTACGTTCAGCTTTACGAGTAGTTCCCAATTCTCCGGGCGCAGAAACTGCGCCCGGAGAGTTATGAAAATCATTCATTCTTTGTTTTGTAACACATTCATGATGAAGTCGTAAAAAGTCCGTTCGACCCTTCGACCCTTCGACCAGCTCAGGACAGGCGTGCTCAGGGCGAACGGTGTAAGTCATTGATGTGTGGTTCGGCAAGCTCACCATGCTCGGAAGCCTGTCGAACCATGAACGGAATCCGAAAAACGACTTTTTACGAGACCATCATTCATCGAAGGGATGGTTTTCATAGCTTGTTCGATGTTCCCGGTTTCTTTCGATGTTTGGACCCGCATGCTGAGTCCGTAGCGGGAGGAACCTGTGATGTGAATACGGAGGCGATGATATGTCAGATCAAGGAAAAACCATTCTGATTGTGGGAGGCGGGATCAGCGGGATGACCACGGCGATTGAGGCGGCGGAGGCCGGCTACAAGGCTGTGATTGTCGAGCGGAACAGCTATCTGGGTGGCCGTGTTGCCCAGATGAACAAGTATTTTCCGAAGCTCTGCCCCCCTTATTGCGGCATGGAAATCAATTTTCGCAGGATCCGTTCCAATCCCAATGTCCGAAGCTATACCCAGGCTCAATTAGAGAGTCTGAAGAAGGAGAACGGAACCTACAAGGCAACGGTCAAAGTGAAGCCCCGTTTCGTCAATTCCAAGTGTACGGCTTGCGGTGAATGCGAAAAGGCCTGTCCCGTGGATCGTCCAAACGATTTCAATTACGGCATGGATACGACCAAGGCCGCCTATCTACCCCACGAGATGGCTTTTCCGGCGCGTTATGTTATCGACGGCACTGTTTGTCAGGGAACCGGTTGCGGAAAATGTGTTGAAGTCTGCAAATACAATGCCATTGAACTGGAGATGCAGCCGGAGACCGTGGAGATTGAGGCCGATGCCGTGGTCATGGCGACCGGATGGAATCCGTATGACCCGAACAAGATTGATAATCTTTCCTTCGGGTCGTCTCCGAACATTCTCACGAATGTCATGATGGAACGTCTGGCGGCGGTGAACGGCCCGACGGGTGGCAAGATCCAGCGTCCTTCCGACGGGAAAGAACCGGCATCGGTTGCTTTCGTGCAGTGTGCAGGGTCGAGGGATGAAAATCACATGCAACACTGTTCCGCCGTCTGCTGTCTGGCAACATTCAAACATATTTCCTATCTTCATGAACAGAACCCGGAGATCCAGGCCTACATGTTCTATATTGATCTTCGGGCACAGGGAAAATATGAGGCCTTTGTGCAGACAGTTTCCGCACAGGAAAATACGACCTTGATCAAAGGAAAAGTCGCAGAGATCACCGAAGACGGGTCATCGGGAGGCCTCATCGTCACGGCGGAGAATGCCGTCACGGGTGAGAAAATCCATCAGAAGGTGGATATGGTTGTCCTGGCCACGGGGATGGATCCAAGCAGTAATGAAATACGCCCTCCCGTCTCCATGGAGTATGAGATGAGCGGGTTCATGGTTCCCTCATCCGATCCGGGGGTTGTTGCCGCCGGTGTTGCAAAGAAACCGACCGATGTGGCTTCCTGTACCCAGGATGCTACCGCCGCCGCGCTGAGAGCGATTCAAAGCATTGTAAGGAGGTAACTCGATGGAGAAAAAATTAGGGGTTTACATCTGCACCGGTTGTTCAATCGGCGACTCCCTTGATTCGGAGGCGTTGAACAAGGTGGCGACCAATGAATATAAGGCGTCGATCTGCAAAAATCATGCGGCCTTGTGCAGTGACGAGGGGGTACAGCAGATCAAGGATGATATCGCCGACGAAGGAGTCAATACCCTCGTGATTGGTGCCTGTTCCCCCCGGGTGATGTACGATATCTTTGATTTCGGTTCCGAGCGGATCACGGAGCGGGTGAACCTGAGGGAGCATGTGGTCTGGTGCCAGCCTCCCAACGATGAAGATACGCAGATGCTCGCCGAGGATTATCTCCGGATGGGGATCGTGAAGGCTCAGAAACGGGAACTGCCGGAACCGCACATTGAAGAGATCGGTCGGACAATCCTCGTTGTCGGCGGAGGAATCACCGGGATGAAGGCGGCCCTGGATGCCTCCCGGGCCGATCATAAGGTGGTCCTTGTGGAAAAGGAGGCGCAACTCGGCGGCTTCGGGCGGAAGATGTACAAGCAGTATCCCAAATCGGCCTCCTTCGATACTCTCCAGGATCCGGAATATGCCGGACTCATCCGGCAGGTTGAGGCCGATGAGAATATTGAAGTCATTCTTCCGGCGACCATGGAAAACATTACCGGTCAGCCGGGTCTCTATACGGCCGTGATCGTGAAAGAGGATGGCTCGACGGAAGAACGGAAGATCGGCACGATTATCCAGGCCGCCGGTTGGCAGCCCTACGAGGCGGAGAAATTAGGGCATCTTGGTTATGGCAGCAGCCCGAATATTATTACCAACGTACAGATGGAGGAGATGGCCTCCTCAAATAACGGATCGATCAAGCGTCCTTCCGATGGAAAGACGGCAAAGAATGTTGTTTTTATCCAGTGTGCCGGTTCCCGGGATCCGGAGCATCTTCCTTATTGTTCCACGGTCTGCTGCATGGTCTCCCTGA
>JAADIO010000051.1 GCA_013151235.1 Deltaproteobacteria bacterium
AGAGCACAGAGAATCCCTTCCCAGTTAACTACAAAAAACAAGAGCAAAAAGCAAGAGCATTAAACCACGGGGAACTCGGGGTGTCACGGGGGAAAGGCAAAGTCAAAGGCAACGGCAAAGAGGTATTCACCACCTGTCTGCGTGCGGGTCGCCCGCACAGGCAGGCGGAGACTTCGGAGAACACAGAGAAAAGCCTACTGGTTACAACAGAATCGGGGTCAACGGCCGTTTCACCGCAAAGGCGGTAGAGGACGCAAAGAAATGCGGGGGACGGCAAGGACAAACCTCCCTCTCGCCAAACACGCAAAGACCGCCGAGAAGATCCAATAAATTTCATAACCAAGAACTATTTCCGCCTTTCTCCGCGCCCTTGGCGTCCTTTGCGAGAGGCCGGTTTTGCTTTTACCTTTGCCTCTGATGCTGCTCTGTGCCTCTGTGCCTTTGCCCCTGGGTTTTATGCCCCTCGTCTTTCCCCTGCTTTACGCTATTAGTAACTTGATGAGAGCAAAAGTCGCGAAAATATTTGACTTGACAACTCCTGAACTACATTGTATACATGGCCCATGATTGTTTACGAGGCAAACATCCGGAAGTTCGTTCGGAAAGGCTTATTACCCAAGGAGGTTTTTAAAAGATTCCACAATATTTTCATCGCCCTGGAGGCCACGGAAGATCTGGGTCTCTTTGATATCAAGAGATTGAAGTCCACGGAAAGAAGAGCTTATTACCGATTACGAAAAGGGAAATACCGGGCCATATTTTTCCTTGAATCCGGCGATTATCATGTAATGTCCATTGCAAAGCGAGGGGAGGTGTATCGAAAATGGGAGTCATTTCGGTAAGACTCAACAAGAAGGAAGAGAAGATCCTGAAAAAGCTGACGGAACATTTCGAGACGGACAAGTCGGCGCTGATCAAAAAATCGCTTCTGGAACTCTATGAAAATCTGGTCGATCTTGAATTTATCGAAGAATTTGAGAGGAAAGAACAAAAGGGCGAGGTCTCTTTCGTCCCGGCCGGAGAGATCCTGAAGGATTGAAGGCAAAATCAAGGGGTAGATGCACACAGACACAGAGTGGCAAAGGCAAACCTTTCATCAAATACCCCCGTCCCGGGTAAACCGTGGAAGACCATCAGCGATATACATCTCTTCTATGGCCGATATGTAGAACGATCACCCTTCCCTCCTGGTCATCAATCTCATAGACAACCCGATAATTCCCTACTCTGATTCGCCATCCTTCACGACCGGTTAATTTGGTACAACCAACCAGCCTCGGACTGCTGCTCAGAGCACGAACGGCATTGACGATACGTGGGACATGATCGTGGGGAACTCGCTCCAATTCTTTCTGCGCCCGCCTGAGAATATGAATCTCATACTTCATTCGCTGGTCTTGTTGATCTCATCTACAGCCTGCTCAAAAGGAATCGTATCATCGCCGGACTTCTTCGCCCTGTCATATGCTCGTATCGATTCCAGTTCTTCCAGTTCTTGCAACATTTTTCCGTAGTCCTTAATGCTGAGCAGCACACTGATCCGCTTCCCATTTTTATCAACGATGTAGTGTTCTTTTATGGAAGCCACCTGTCATCTCCTTATTAGCCTCTCTTGTCTGTACGTTTCATTATTATTGCCGAGGAGCCGGCTTCTGTCAATGAGAAACGACATTGTGCGTCATTCGGGGTCATCATCATTCGGGGTCACATCATTCGGGGTCAGGCTTCGCTAATTTTATATCTTGATCGCGGCCCCTTTCGAAAAGGGATAAAACGCTCCCTTCAGAGAACGCATAACCGATTCCCCGGATGATATCAATATAGAATTAGCAAAGCCTGACCCCGGCGTAGCCATGACCCCAGCGTAGCCCAATGCAGGGAGATGAAAAAGAAGGCCGTGGCCCGCTCGCTGCGCGGATTCCTTACCCGGGTGAGGCATGGATCATCAATCTCAGCCTTCGCGACGAGGAAACAGTCGGGGAGACGAAGGTGCGTTTCATTCCTGTTTTTGAATTGTTGTAAGACAGGACAGGATTTGGAAAGGCAAGGGGCAAAGGCAAACCTCGCAAAAAACTTGACAGAACAGTTTCATACATGTAAATTATTATTGGATATGAAATATTTATTATTGCATGACATTCAGGTGAATAACATGATTACAAAAGTAGGCACACGAGGACAGGTTTCCATTCCGAAAGAAATCAGAAAGAAGTTCAAAATCGAATCTGAAACCCGCATTGAGTGGTTCGTTGACGGGAAGACCATTCGGGTTTTGCCGATTCCGAAAGATCCGGTCAAAGCCTTCAGGGGCAAAGGGAACAGAACCTATACCACGGATGATCTCATAAAGGACCGCAAGCAAGAGCGCTCGCTGGAGGATGTCGATGACGGGAAAAAGTAAGAAGCCTTCAAGCTATGTACTGGATACCTCAGCGCTGCTGACATTATGGAACAATGAGGCAGGCGCCGACAGCGTTGAGAAGATCCTCCGGCAAGGAGCCACCGGAAGTGCAACCGTCTATCTTTCCTTTATCTCCTTTATGGAAATTCGTTACCGCTTTTATAAAACCCGAGGGAAAAGCGCCGCCAACGAGATCTATCAGGCAGCGAGGATTCTTCCGTGCACAAGAATCGATGTGGATGAAAGACTGATCCTCCTGGCTTCGGATATCAAAGGGACAAACAGCCTTTCCGTTGCCGACAGCTTCATTATCGCAACCGCTGTAAAAGAAAAAAGTACACTCGTACATAAAGATCCCGAATTTGAACAGGTTCGTGACACAGTGACTCTTCTCACGCTGCCCTACAAATGATCTCCGCTATCCCCCCTTTTAACTAAGATGAAGTCGTAAAAAGTCCGTTCGACCCTTCGACCCGCTCAGGGCGAACGGTGTAAGTGATTGAGGCACCTCTTAGGGTCAGAGCTACACATTTGACATTTTGCACGCGGACAGGCGCAGACCTCAGAGAGCACAGAGCTTGGGAAGTCTCATCCATCTCCCCCTTCCAGGCCATCCCCTTTGAAAAGGAGACCGAGGGGAGGGCAAGGTAGCTGCTGAATACCGGTCGCTGACGGTTTTATCCGATCTTACCCCAGTTTTGCCAACGCCTCTTGCGCCTTCTCTTTTTCCGAAAAATCATACGGAAAGGAAAGGGCCTTCTTCAGCGCCTCTTTCGCCTTCTCCGGCTGCTTGTTATCACGATAGGCAAGCCCTAAATGGTAATAAACAGAAGGATTTTTGCCGAATTTCGCGATGCTTTGTTCAAACAGACCAATGGCCTTCGGATAGAAACTTTTTTTGTAATAGACCCAGCCGAGGGTATCCATAATCATCGGATTCTCAGGCGTTTTTTCCATAGCCTTCTGAACCAGATCCAGGGCACGGTCGGTATCTCCACCATGTTCAAGGATGAGGTACGCCAAGTTATTGGACGCAGCAGGGTTGGCCGGGTCAATTTTCAGGACCTTCTCATAGTTGGCGATCGCTTTACTAACCTCACCGGTCTTCTCATAGAGCATGGCAAGGCTCGCAAAAGGCTTGGGACTTTTCGGATCAATCTTTGCGGCCTGATGATAATACCCGACGGCATCCCGCATCTTTCCCTGCCGCTGTTCAAGCCGACCGAGCATCAAGGAAACTTCCAAGTTGCCCGGTGCCTTCTCCAGGGCTTGCCTCAGGGTCTTCTCCGCCGCGCCAAAATCTTTTCGGACCAGATAGACTCCTGCAAGTTCGATGTAGAGTCCTCCGCTTTTGGGAGAGGCGGCAATCTGTTTTTCCGCACGGGCGAGTGCCTGATCAAATTTTTTCTCTGAAACAAAAATCTTAAGAATCTGGGAAAGGGCATTCCGGTAACCGGGATCCTTGGCAAGCGCTGTCTCGAAATCCTGCAATGCTGTATCCTTCTCCCCTTTTACAAGGTGAGTCAAACCCCGGTAAAAATAGCCCTCCGGCAGGCCGGGCTTTAATCTTATCATCTTTTCCGATTCATGCGTCAGGGTTGCCAAATCCTTTATACTGCCGGCAGCCGCCGCACGCAGGGCATGCGCATCGTAAAGATCCGGCATCATTGCTAATATTTTGCCGGTTTCTTTCATAACGGATGAATATTTCTTCTTTTGCATGGCTAACTTTGCAAGGGTCAGGCGGACCTGGACGGAATGCGGACTGAGTTCGGCCGCCTTTTTCAGCTCCTCTTCCGCCAGGAGCGGTTCGTTATTCGCAAGATGCGCCATCCCGAGACGGTAATGAACCTCGGCGCTTTCTGGACGATCTTTCAAGACCACCCGGAATTCATCCACGGCATCCTTGCCTTTTTTCTGCGCCATAAGGATGAGTCCTTTCAGGTAGTGTGCTTCCGTATCGTCCGGATTGTCACTCAGGATTTCTTCCGTTTTCTTTATGGCCGTATCGTAGTCATTCTCTTTGAAAAAAACCTGTGCAAGCTTTCGTTTCGCCTCCAGCGATTCGGAATCGATCTCCAGGCATTTCTCATAAACCTTCTTCGCCTTGTCAAATTTCTGCAGGCTGGCGTAGAAGTCTCCCAACTGGATCCGTTTCGGGAGATCCTCCGGAGCGGCCTTCACTGAAGCGAGAAGAAGTTTTTCAGCTTCTTCTTTTTTCGATTCCTGCACGTAAAGTTGAACGAGTGATAGGGTAAAGGCGGAATTTTTCGGAAAGAGATTCATCCCCTTTTTGTAGGTTGCCTCTGCCATGGCATCATTTTTCTGCACGACATACAGCCCGGCAAGAGACAGAAGAAGTCGTTCATTTTCCGGATCGATGGAGACGGCCTTTTCCATCATCCGCACTGCATTCTTCGGCTTTCGGAGATGCTGATAGAGTTGGGCCAGTCGTTGATAGGTGGGAATGTGTTTCGAATTAAGAGCAAGGGCTTCTTTGAGAATTCCTTCCGCCTTTTCCGGTTTTCCCTGCCGCTCATAAACCACCGAAAGGAAAAGCCGGATTTCCAGGTCCTTTGCGTCGATCTTCAAGACCTTAAGCCCCTCTTCAACGGCATGATCAAGATCCTTTCTTCCGAGGTAGCAGGACCCTTTGATTTTATGGGCGTCTTTGTTATCCGGTTCCTTTGCAAGTACCAGGTCCGCTTTTTCCTGGGCCTGATCATATTGGCGGGCGATCGTGAGGATCTGGGCCAGTTTAAGCTGAGCAGCAATCAGGTCGGGTTTGAGTTCCGCCGCCTTGGAAAAAGCCCCGTAGGCCTTGCGGATATCCTGCAACTTCATGAAGGTCCGCCCCAGTTCATAATATCCTTCCGCAAACTTCGGATCAATCTGGAGGACATTCTTGAACTCGATCACGGCCTCTTTGTACTTCTCCTGCTCGTAATAGTTTTTTCCCTTCTCGAAATATTTCTGTCGCCGCTGCTCGATGGTTCCGCAGGAGGCAATCATGCCGATCAGAAAAAAGCAGTTGACCCAGACCATCATCTTTTTCATACGCTCTTTGCCCATTTCCACAGATCCCCCTTGTGAGAGTTACTATCCGAGGAGGAAAATACCACACTTCCTGTATGATCACAAGAGTTTTGCCGGAGAGCAAAATCGGGCATAAAAAACCCCGGCTTCTTCTTCCGAAGCCGGGGTTTGCCGGATGGCTATCTTTTAACGACGATCTTTCCCGTCACCGCATCGCCACCAGCGGCGCAATTACGAGGGAAACAATGGACATGAGCTTGATCAGGATATTCATGGCCGGACCCGAGGTATCCTTGAAGGGATCGCCGATGGTGTCGCCTACGACGGCAGCTTTGTGCGCATCGGAGCCCTTGCCGCCGAGATGACCCTGCTCAATATATTTCTTGGCATTGTCCCAGGCACCGCCGCCGTTCCCCATGAAAAGGGCCATGAGGACCCCGGCCACGGTGGCACCGGCAAGCATTCCACCCAGAGCCTCCGGCCCGAGGATGAACCCGACGAGGATCGGGGAGATGACGGCAAAAAGACCCGGCATGACCATTTCCTTAATGGCGGCGGCGGTACTGATATCGACACACTTCTTGGCATCCGGCTTGACCCCTTCCTTCCCTTCGAGAAGTCCCGGGATCTCCTTGAACTGGCGACGGATCTCCGTTACCATTTCCATGGCGGCCTTCCCAACGGAGGTCATGGTCATGGCCGCAACGAGGAAGGGAAGGATCCCACCGATGAGAAGTCCGATCACCACCATCGGGTGTGTAACGATAATCTGCATTTTGGGCAGATGATTTGTCAAGAGGGTATGATTGACGGTCTGTGAGTATGCGGTAAAAAGAGCTAGGGCCGTCAAAGCGGCGGAGCCGATGGCAAACCCCTTCCCGATGGCGGCGGTGGTATTGCCGAGGGCATCGAGTTCATCGGTGATCTTCCGCGTATCTTCACCTAATTCCGCCATTTCCGAAATCCCGCCGGCGTTGTCGGCCACCGGGCCGTAAGCATCAACGGACATGGTGATTCCGACGGTCGCCAGCATTCCTACCGCCGAGATCCCGATCCCGTAGAGGCCGGCATATTTGTTCCCGATGTAGATGGCCAGGGCGATGATAAGAACGGGGATCGCCGTACTCTCCAGTCCTACAGCAAGGCCGGTGATCACGTTGGTGGCCGCTCCGGTCTTGCTGGCCTCGGCGATCCGGCGGATCGGGCCGGCGGCGGTGTAGTATTCCGTTACCAATCCGATGGCAATCCCGGCAATCGTCCCGGCGAGAACGGCCCAGAAGACATCTTGATTGACCCCCACCGGGTTGAGGATCACATAAGTTCCCGCAAGGAAAAGACCCGCAGCAATAAATGTGGAGTAGCGAAGGGCCGCCGCCGGATTCCAGCTCTTCAAAATCTTCATGGAGAGGATCCCGATAAGGGAGGCGATGAGGCCCGTCATGGCCAGGATGATGGGGAGGGCCATGTAGCTCAATTTGGTCGTCTCCGTGATCATGGCGATGGTGACGCCGCTGGTTGCGGCAATGGCGATGGTGGCAATGATGGAGCCGACATAGGACTCGAAAATGTCGGCGCCGAGCCCGGCCACGTCGCCCACGTTGTCGCCCACGTTGTCGGCGATCACACCGGGGTTTCTCGGGTCGTCTTCGGGAATTCCCGCCTCGATCTTTCCGACCAGGTCGGCGCCGACGTCGGCCGACTTCGTATAGATCCCGCCGCCCACACGGGCGAAGAGGGCAATGGAACTGGCCCCCATGGCGAAGCCGTTGATGTTGGCGATCCCCGATGCATCACCTTTGCTGAAGACGTAGTAGGCAATCCCGATTCCAATCAGCCCCAGACTCGCGACGGAAAGACCCATGACGGCGCCTCCGGAAAATGCGGTGGAAAGCGCCGGTCCGTGATCCGGCTTGTTCGCTTCCGCTGCCTGTGCCGTACGCACGTTGGCCATGGTGGCGGCGTTCATCCCGAAGTATCCGGCAAGAATAGAGCATAATGCCCCGCCGAGGAAGGCAATCGCCGTCGCAAGGGTCACTTTCCAAGCCAAAAGGGCAAACACAATAATGATAAAGATGGCGAGGACCTTGTACATCCGGAACAGAAAGGTCAGCGCCCCTTCGTGAATCTGGTCCGCAATATCACGCATCCGATCGGTACCAACAGGCTGCTTCTTCAACGCACCGAAGATAAAAAAGGCGACAATCAGCCCGACGGCTCCGATAAGGGGTGCATAGGTTGCATTCAATACTGCATTCAACATTTTTGTCCTCCTTCTTGGAAAATAATGGTAAGACCTCTGAAACTTAATGATACCGATTCATGGATTCCTGAAGACCGTGCTGTAGAAGAAATTCCGTGATCTCCACGGCTCCGGCAATCCATTCCTTCACCACCGCCGGCTGAGAAAAATTGCCCAGCACATAATCAGCGGGATCGAGGCCGCCTTCCGGACGACCGATACCGATCCGGATCCGGATAAAGTCTCCCGATCCGAGCCGTTCGATAATGGAGCGGAGACCGTTATGTCCTCCGTGCCCGCCTCCATCCTTGATCTTGATCCTTCCCGGTTCGAGATCGAGATCATCATGAACGATAATGACCCCCTGCCTCCCTGCTTTACGCCGGGAACACAAACAGGCAACGGCATCTCCGCTTCGATTCATAAAAGTCTGCGGTTTGGCAAGAATCACCGCCGCCGCGCCGATCCGTCCTTCCCCGATCTCTGCATTGCACCGTTTCCGACGGATCGGAATTCCTGCCTTTTCGGCCAGTACTTCGATGACCCTGAAGCCGATATTGTGTCTGTGCTGTTGATATTTTCTACCCGGATTACCGAGACCAACAATCAGAAAATCCGTCATGGAGCAGTGCCTTTGTGATCAATGCTTGTGACAAACAGCCAACAGCACGATATCCGGAACGGGACTTCCCGGGAGATATTGCACCGTTCCAAGACCGCTCTCTGTCCTATTCAGGCTCGCTCTTCTTTTCGGATTCTTCCGCTGACTTTTCCGCCTCAGCACTCCCTTCCGGGGCAACACCCTCATCCGTCTCAACGGCCTCGGGCTCCTTTTCAAGGGTCGGAGCCACCACATGAAAGAGGACCTGATCGCCGGGTGTCAGGATCTTCGCACCGGGATCGGGGATGTCCGAAACATGGAAAGCGTCTCCCACATCAAGATGGGCAAGATCGACCTCGAAGGACTCGGGGATCTCCATCGGAAGACACTCCACCTCTACACTGGTCAGCGTATGTGTCAGGATGCCCCCCTTTTTGAACCCTTCGGGATCGTCCCCAATCTGGCGGATTTCCACCATAACCCGGATCTTCTTGTCCATGGAGACCTCGAAAAGGTCGGCATGGATCGGCACCAGACGAATCGGGTCCACCTGGAGATCCTTCAGGAGAACCGTCTTCTTGTCTCCATCGACAGAGATTTCCAGGATGGCGTTGACACCCTGATCCGATTTCAGGACCGTTTGCAGATCTGTGAGGCGCACCGACAGACTGCGGGCACCTTCATGCCCATAGAGGACGGCGGGTACCAGCCCTTGCCGGCGGAGTTTGCGGGCAACCCCCTTGCCGCTCCCGTCCCGGGCAAAAACATCAAATACTTGTGAAGCCATGGTTTGTTGTACCTCCAGTCATTAATCGAAGAGTCTGCTCACGGACGTCTCTTCGTTGATACTGCGAATGGCCTTGGCAAAAAGCTTTCCCACGGAGAGGACTTCTACCTTGCCGCACTTGTCACCATTGCAAAAAGGAATACTGTTGGTGGAAACCACCTTGTCCAGCCTGGACTCACTGATTCGGGTCAGGGCAGGACCGGAAAGAATCCCGTGAGAGCAACAGGCGGAAACCGATTCCGCTCCCTGGTTCATGATGGCATTGGCCGCCTCCGCCAGGGTTCCCGCCGTGTCAACCATGTCATCCAGAATCAGGGCCTTCTTTCCCACCACATCCCCGATGAGGTTCATCACTTTGGCCTCGTTCGGTTTGCTCCGCCGCTTGTCGATGATTGCCAGCGAGGCATGGAGCCGCTTGGCAAAGGAACGGGCCCGGAGAACCCCTCCCGCATCGGGCGAAACCACGACCGTGTCGGTTCCTTTCCATCCATTGTTTAGGCAAAACTCCGCCAGAATCGGTGCGGCATAAAGGTTGTCCACGGGAATATTGAAAAAGCCCTGGATCTGTCCTGCATGGAGATCCATGGTAAGGACCCGGTTGGCCCCGGCAGCCGTGAGAAGATCCGCCACTAATTTTGCTGTAATCGGCACACGGGGAAGGACCTTCCGATCTTGTCGGGCGTAACCATAATAAGGGAGAACGGCCGTAATCCGGCCGGCCGACGCCCGCTTCAAAGCATCGATCATGATCAACAATTCCATCAGGTGGCGGTTCACCGGATGGCAGGTCGATTGAACCACGAAGCAATCCCGGCCCCGAACGTTCTCATTAACCTGAACCATGATCTCGCCGTCGCTGAAGGTTCCCACAACGGCATCCCCCAGCGGGATGTCCAGGTGATTGCAGATTTCTCTGGAGAGTTCCAGATTGGAATTGCCGGAAAAGATTTTCATCGTCTGCTGAATCACCCCATTATAAAAGTCCGTCCCGGATAAACCGGGACGCAACACTTTGTTATGCTTATAGTTCGGCCCTCTGCGGAGAACATCTGCGGCCCTATAATTAAGTCCGGCACCGCCGATCGTCATGCTGGCTCGGGGGCAGGGATTCGAACCCCGATAGCCAGAACCAAAATCTGGAGTCCTGCCATTGGACGACCCCCGATTCATACACAGCAGGGTATCAAACGAATGAACCTTTTAGAATCTCTTGCTAACGTTCTACCCTTTCGCGGCGTCTTCCGAACGGATATGCATCTTGTCCCGATAGACGCGCAACACCTGCTCCTGTATCCGGTTACGGGTCTGAGTATCCAGAGGATGGGCGATATCCCGATAGCTGCCATCGGCCTGCCTCCTGCTGGGCATGGCAACAAAGATCCCCTTCCTCCCCTGAATCACCTTCATGTCCCGAACGACGAAACAGTCATCAAAGGTGATGGCCACATAGGCCTTCAACATCCTGTCTGCTACAGGGTAGATCTGAACCTCAGTAATTTCCATAGAACGAAAATCACCGCCTTTCTGAGGATTGAGTATGGGTTGATCAAGAAAGCGGCAACGAAAATCTATGCCGGAATGGTATCAAGCGTGTGTACCAAGGTGACCGAAAGGCCCTTTCTGTTTTCCAACTCCGTCCCGGCTGCACATGCCGCCTCCCGATCGGGAAAGATCCCGAAAAGGGTTGAACCGCTGCCGGACATTGCACCTTCCAGCGCCCCCAGATCCAGGATCGTTTCCTTGATCTCCCGAAGCCGGGGATAAGCCTCGAAGGTAACCCGCTCCAGGTCATTTGAAAGTACTGAATGACCCCTCGTAAAGGTTGTGACCAAAAACCTGCGTATGCTAATATGTTTATTTTTTGTTGTCAACCCTAATTTTACCCCTTGGTAAACCTTCTTTGTCGATATGTGAAAACCCGGATGGACCAGAAGAATCCAGAGGGGAGGCGAAGGGGAGGGAAGCCGTTGAAGCTTTTCTCCCCGCCCCGTGGCCAGGGCCGTTGCCGAAAAAAGAAAAAAGGGGACATCCATTCCGAGTTCCGCCGCCAGTTCCATCAACCTCGACAGGGGAAGAGGATTCCCCCGGAGCCGGTTGAGAGCGGCCAGGGTCGCTGCCGCATCGCTGCTCCCGCCGCCGAGACCGGCGCCGACCGGGATCTTTTTTTTCAAACCGATCCGTAGATGAGGCGTTTTCCCAATTTCCCGGTAGAACCGCCCGGCCGCCCGCACGACAAGATTCTCCTTTCCGGTCGGCAGGCCGGGGGTATCAAGGGTCAGCTCGATCCCCTCTCCCCCCTCTTCGATGAAAATCTCGTCATAGAGAGAGACCGTCTGAAGAACCGTTTCAATCTCATGGTATCCATCCGGTCGTTTTCCCCGAACGAGAAGACCGAGATTGATCTTTGCCGGAGCCGACAGCGTCAGACCACTCACCGCTCGCCTCCTCCCGGAAGTACCGGAGGAACTTGGAAGAGCCCCGGATCGAGGGGGCGGTTCAGAAGGATCGACTGATAACGGAGGGACAGGAGTGTCTCTCCTGCGACTTCCAGGCGGATGCGAAAAGGGAGCCGCATCCCTTTGACTTCACGGAAATCTCCGAAAAGCAGGCTCTCTTCCACGGTTCCCCCACCGTCCAGCCGGTCCCAGCGCAGGAGATCCCCCGACCCGTTCATCCGGATCCGCTGACAAACCCGCCCCTTTTTGAGAAAAGACAGAATGATTGCGCTCCCATCACGTTCACTGCGGATTTTTTCGGGAGTGAGGAGGGGCAGGGGAGGCATTCCAGCCAGGAGCCGGATCAGTTCCGAAACGGTCAGGTTAACTCCGAGGAAGTGATACAAATTCTTTTTTTGCGGGGAGAAAACCCGGACGGACGACTTCGCAGGGAAGAGTAACGCCCCCTTTTCCTTCTTCGCCACAAGAAGCATCTGCAATCCCCCCAGTGGATCATGGATCTCCAGGTGCAGCCTATCGGGAGCCTCAAGATGAATGACTTCGGTTCCGACAAAGCGGATCTTCAGGTTGTTGATCACCACCCGGGCCATGCCTGAGAGAGTCCGGACCGCAGCCTCCCGCGCCTTGAGCCTTCCGATAATTTCCCGGTGAAAGGGTGCCTCGCCGGGGGAAAGAGGAGGAATGGAAGGGCGCGTACAGGCGGCAAAAAGCAGGCAGAGAAGAATGAATTTCCAAAGGGGCGGCACGGATTCCTCAGGGAGAAAGACGGTCGATTTTCTTGCGGAGTCCCTGATTATCGGGGTCCCCCTTCAAAGCCCGCTTCCAGACCTCAACAGCACGCCCGGTCTTTCCGGCCTTTTCGTAGGCATCTCCCAAATGCTCCAGAACCAGCGGATCCCCAGGAATGTTGTGGTTGGCCTCCTTCAGATATTTCAGGGCCTCCGGATAGCGCCCCATCTTGTAATAGGTCCATCCGAGGCTGTCCTGATAGTAGCCGTCCTCAGGACGAATGGCCAGTGCCCGTTTCACCAGCTCGGCCGCCTCGTCCAGGTTGATCCCCCGATCCGCAAACATATAGCCGAGGTAATTGAGGGCATCATTGTGCTTCGGGTTCAGTTCGATCGTTTTACGAAAGGCCGCCACGGCATCATCAAAGCGTTTCATCTTTTCATAAACAACCCCGATCTGAAAGTAAATCCTGTCGTCGTCACTTTTCAGGCGGAGCGCCTCCTGGAAGGAGTGAATTGCCTCTTCGTTCCGGTCCATGGAAGCATAGACGGTACCGAGAAGGAGGTAGAGGTCGGAATTATCGGTAACGGTTTCCAGCGTCTTTTTCAGCAGGGTTACCGCCTTGTCCGGATTTTTCATCCTCTCGTAAAGCTCGGCCAGTTGGAAGACGGTGTCCAGCTCCTCCGGAGAGATTCCCAGTACGGTTCGGTATTCCTTCGCTGCCCGGTCAAACTGTTTCAGTCCCTCGTAAGCCGCCCCGAGATAGAAGTGGGCTTTGAAATGTCCGGGCTGCAGAGCCGTGACAATCCGGAGTTCTTCCACGGCTTTCTCAAGTTTTCCCTGCTGCATGTAGAGCAGACCCACTTTGAAATGTGCATCGGCGTTATTCGGCGCGAGTTCACCGAACTCTTCCAGTTGCCGGATTGCCTTGTCCAGCTGGTTCCCCCGAACGTAGAGAAGGCTCAGCCGCTTCTGGATGGGGGCAAACCTCGGGTCCACCTTCAAGGCACGTTCATAGACACGGATCGCTTTGTCCGGCTTCTTCTCGATTTCATAGAGGGCGCCAAGGCTCAGGTAGGCCTGCATAAAACGGGGCTGGCTGCGGAGGGCCTTTTCAAAAAACTTCCGGGCTTTTTGATAATCCTTTCGGTTGGCATAAATTCGCCCTAAGTAGTAGTCCCCCACCCCGTTGTGCCCATGGATAGTGGAGAGTTTGTTGAAAAGGTCAATCGCTTTCTCCGTTTTTTCCTGCTGCAGATAGAGCGTCCCGAGAAAGACATAGGCCTCACGAAAATACGGGTCCTGCTTCAAAACCTGCTCGTAGAGTTTAATCGCCTCATCAGGCCGGTTCAGGCTGGAGTAAATCCCGGCGGCAAGCATCAAAAGCCGCGGGGAAGGAGGCTCCATGGTCATTGCCCGCTCCACCGCACCAACGGCCTTTTCAAGGTCTCCCGTCTGCAGATAGAGTGAGGCAATATCGCTCTGAAGAAAAGACGATTCAGGATCCGCCTCCAGCGCCTGTTCCATCTCATCCACCGCCCGATCGAGATTGCCGTCCATCCGGTAGGCATTGGCCTGCAGATAATGGCCGTAGGCCTCCGGTGAGGCAATCCGTGTCGGACCGGAGAAAACCTTCTTCTCCATATGAAGTTTTTTTGCGATTGCCGGTGCGGGAGAGGAAACCCGGGGCGTGCAGGCTGCAACCGGCAACATCAAGATCAAAAATAATGAAACCATACCCTTGATGGTGTCGTAAAAAGTCACGAAGCCCTTCGACAAGCTCAGGGCGAACGGTGTAAGTGATTGATATTCCGTTCGTGGTGAGCCTGTCGGAGCCTGTCGAACCATGAACGGAATCCGGAAAACGACTTTTTACGACTCCCTCACCCTTTATCATCGTTAAAAAACTCCTTAAAATTACCGATAGTTACATTTCTAAAAAACTAACTGATTCTCCGGGGGATGTCAAAAGAAAAAAAGAGGATCGGCTTTTACTTTGGGAAAATGTGTGTTAACTTTCATAAACTGCAAAGACACAAACCTTATCGACAGGATCAACAGGATAATAAGGAAAGAAACCCAAGAAGATGAATCCCACCAAAACTCATCCGGTCATCAGCGCCCGGGGCCTCACCAAGGATTTCGGGACGGTTCGAGCCGTCCGTGGAATCAATTTTGAAATCCGTGAGGGTGAATGTTTCGGTTTCCTGGGCCCGAACGGGGCGGGCAAGAGCAGTACCATCCGGATGCTCTACGGATTTTCTCCCATGACCGCCGGAATGCTGAAAATCCTGGGGATGGATATTCAGACCTCCGCCCGGAAGATCAAGGCCCGGCTCGGCGTGGTCCCCCAGGACAACAATCTTGATACCGACCTGACCCTTTTGGAAAACCTTCGGGTCTATGCCCGCTATTTCGATCTTCCGGCAAAAGAGGCCGGGGCACGAGCCGAAGAACTGATTCATTTCATGCAGTTGGAAGGGAAAAAACAAAACCGGGTCGATGACCTTTCGGGGGGGATGAAACGGCGTCTTATCCTGGCCCGGGCTCTGCTCAACTCTCCCCGGATCCTCCTGCTCGACGAACCGACGACCGGCCTTGATCCGCAGGCCCGGCACCTGATCTGGCAGCGTCTCCGTTCCCTGAAGAAGAGCGGGGTCACACTGGTCCTGACAACACACTACATGGAAGAGGCAGCGCAACTTTGTGACCGGATCGCCGTGATGGATCAGGGCAAAATCATCCTCACCGGCATTCCCCGGGAGATGATCCGGGAGCATGTCGGTACCGAGGTGATGGAGTTCCGGGCCGAAGAGAGCGGAGATGACGAGATCCGGGAGACACTGTCCGACCTGGCCGTCGAAACGGAACGGTTCGGGGATACCCTCTACCTCTATCTTTCATCGGAAAAGGATCTTTCCCGGCAGGTCACACAGCGGCTGATGGAGATAAACCACTCCGAAATGATTCACCGGCAGGCAACGCTGGAGGATCTGTTTCTAAAGTTGACGGGGAGGGATCTGACGGAATGATGCACGAAATCCTGCAAGTTCCCCAGGTCTCCCGGCGCTGCCTCCGGGTCTGGCAGCGAAACCGTGATGCTTACATGAAATTCTACCGGCTGAGCCTGCTGGGAAGCCTGGGCGATCCGATCCTCTACCTTCTTGCCATGGGATACGGCCTCGGCCGCTTCCTCAATCAGATGGAAGGGATGAGCTATGTCGAGTTTCTGGCGCCGGGGCTGGTTATCTCTTCGACAATGTTTTCGGCCGCGTTCGAGTGCACCTACGGTTCCTTTCTCCGGATGATCTACCTGAAGGCCTATGACGCGATCATTGCCACACCGCTCACGATCGAGGATGTCGTCGCCGGGGACATCCTCTGGGGAACGACGAAGGGCGTATTCAACGGCCTGATCATGTTTCTCATCATCACGGCATGCGGACTCGTCGATTCCTGGTGGGCGGCGGGCATCCCCCTGCTGATTCTTCTCGTCAGTTTTCTTTTCGCCTCCCTTTCGATGATCACCACGGCCTTCGTTCCCACCTTTGAGGCCTTCAATTATTACATTACCCTCTTTCTCACCCCCATGTTTTTCTTCTCGGGGGTCTTTTTCCCCTTGAACCGGCTGCCGGAATGGGTCACGATCACCTCCCGGTTTCTGCCCCTGACCTATGCTGTGGAGATCTCCCGGTCGCTGATCTATGGACGGCCTTCGTGGCGGATCCTCACGGATGCACTGATGCTCCTGATTCCGGCGATCGTCTGTTTCCAGGTGGCCGTCAACCTGGTCAAGAGGAGAGTCATCAAATGACGATCGATACAACCAGTCTCATCGGTTTCACTGCCGCCGCATTCACCACCGTATCCTTCCTTCCCCAGGCCTTCAAGAGCTGGAAGACCGGAGCGACGGATGACCTCTCTTTCTTCATGCTGGCCTTCCTGTCCGCGGGACTTTTCCTCTGGTTCATCTACGGCCTGCTGTTGAAGAACCTCCCGATCATTTTCTCCAACGGAATCGGATGCACGCTGGTCTTCTCCGTCCTCTATCTCAAGATCCGCAGCCGGTAATCCCGCTCTCCCCCTCTTCGTCTTTAACCGCGGTTCCTGAACGGGAAAACCGGTAAATGAAAAAAACCGAAAAACTACTTGACAAAAATCCATCAAAAAGCTAAATTTAATGGTTACATAAATCACAAAGTGGAGGGAGGCGAAAAATGCATGTTAGGAATCAGACTTCGAGAGGGTGAACACTTCGAAGCTGCCTTGAGACGATTCAAAAAACTCTGTGAAAAATCCGGAGTTCTTTCGGAGATTCGAAAACGGGAGCACTACGAAAAACCCTCCATCAAGAAAAAGAAAAAGGCACTGGCCGCACGAAAAAAGGCCCTGAAGATGCAGCGATTCGGAAAACGCTAAGCGACCCTGCTTGTACAAATACTGCGGCACACCGAGTGTACCGCAGTATTTGGTGAAGAGGGCTACCCAGACCGATTCAACCAGGATTACAGCCGTGATGGTCTCTTCGGCAGGACGGCTTGATCTGAATGATGGAGGCGGATGTCTCTCAGGGAGAAGCTCGATCAAGACCTGAAGGAGGCCATGAAGGGACGGGAGAAGGAACGTCTTTCAGTCCTGCGGATGGTCCGGTCGGAAATCAAGAATCAGGAAATCAGGGATCGCCGGCCCCTGGATGAAAGTGCTCTTCTCACCCTGCTTGCCCGGAGCGCAAAACAGCGGAGGGATTCGATTGATCAGTTCCGAAAAGGGGGCCGGGAGGATCTGGCCGCACAGGAAACCCGGGAGCTTGAGATCCTTCTTGATTATCTGCCAAAACCGCTGACGGACGACGAACTGCGGAAAGTGGTCGAGAAAACGGTCACCCGTATCGGCGCCATATCAATGAAGGAAATGGGTACCGTCATGAAGCAGGTCATGGCGGAGGTCGGCGGACGAGCTGACGGGAAACGGGTCCAGCAGATGGTACGGGAGGTCTTGTCCTGAAAAAGGGGAAGATCTCCTTTTTTTCTTGAGGGAAAATTCTTCCTGAGCATACGACAGAAGACTGCAACACAGGCTCGCATGGATAGCAAGACCCTACGTACCCTTGAGTTTGACCGGATCCAGGAAATCCTGAAACGCTATGCCGCTTCCAGCCCGGGAATCTCGGAGATTGAACATCTCCGGATCGGGCATCAACCGGAATCCATTCGGCAAAGCCTTGCATGCGTCCGGGAGATGCGCTTTCTTCTACAAAACCGGGGGAGATTGTCCCTGCAGGGGAATGAGGAGATTCGCCCCTGCCTGCAGTCCATCCGGGTGGAGGGCGCATCCCTGAAAACGGATGATCTCGTTCTCCTCCGGAAAGTCATCCGCACGGGACAGGTTGTGAAGGACACTCTGGACGGAGAGAAGGAGACCTGTCCCCTGCTCCACCGGGAGGCCCGGCGGCTTGAATCGTTCCGGGGCCTCGGGGAAATTATTGACCGGACCATCGATGAACGGGGACGGCTCCGGGATTCGGCCAGCCCCGATCTGCAGCGAATCCGGCGCAGAATGCAAACATTGAGGCAGAGCGTCCGGACCCGGCTGGAAGAGATCCTCTCTTCGGCCTCTCTCGGTCCGATGGTACAGGAGAAACTGGTCACAATCCGGAACGGCCGCTACGTGATTCCACTGAAACCGGATTTCTCCGGAAAGCTGTCGGGGATCATCCATGACCGATCCGCCAGCGGTCAGACCGTCTACGTCGAACCGGCCGCAACGGTGGAGATGAATAACCGCCTTTCCCGGCTGCTGTCGGAAGAGACGGCGGAGATCCGGAAGATTCTTCTTCGGATCACGGAAAAAGTCAGAGGAGCGGGGGAGGGCCTGGCCCGAAACGTTGCCGTACTGGCTCGTTTTGATCTCCATCAGGCGAAGGCCCTTTACGCAGAGACCATCAAGGGAGTCAATCCGAAACTTGTTGATTCCAAAATGATTGATTTTCAGCAGGCGAGACATCCCCTGCTGCTGCAACGCACAGCGCCGGACGGTCGGAAACCGGTGGTCCCGGTTGACCTTCGTCTCGGAGAAACGTGCACAACCCTGCTGATCACAGGTCCGAACACAGGCGGCAAAACCGTCGCGTTGAAAACCCTCGGACTGCTGGTCTTAATGGCCCAGGCGGGAATTCCGGTTCCCGTGGCGGAGGGAAGCCGCATGGGAGTCTTTCGGGAGGTCATGGCCGATATCGGAGACGCGCAGAGTATTCAGGAGGATCTGAGTACTTTTTCCTCCCATATTGAAAACATCGTCTCCATTCTAAAAGGAGCGGAAGAAGGGGCACTGGTCCTCCTCGATGAATTAGGGACCGGCACCGACCCCCGGGAAGGAGCAGCCCTGGGAATCGCCATTTTAGAGAAGTTGGAAAATTCGGGCTGCCTCACGGCGGCCACAACCCACTACGAAGAGGTTAAACAGTTTGCCTACACCCGCCGGGGGATGATGAACGCCTCGATGGCCTTTGACAGGGAGCACCTCCGGCCGACTTATACGCTGCTCTACGGCCATCTCGGGACCAGCCACGCCTTCGAGGTGTCGGAACGTCTTGGAATACCGCATGCCGTCCTGCGGCGTGCCCGGGAAGAAATCTCTGATTTCGACCGGAACCGGGATCACCTGATTGAAGAACTCGAAGGACGGATTGCGGAAACCCGGACGCAGGCAAAATCCCTGCTACAGAAAGAAAAACGGATAGAGATCCTGAAGAAAGAGATCGAAGAGGAAAAAGAGAAGACCCGGAAAGAGACCGAAAAGATCCTGGCGGAGGCCCGGGCAAAAGTTGACCGGACCCGGAAACAAGTACGAAAGATCCTGAAGGCCGCCGGGCGGCAAGCCGACCGCAGCCGTCTCGAAAAGGAATTGACTGAACTGCAGAAGGAACTCCCGGAAGAGGAGCAGGTCATCCGGACGAACCGGAATGCTCCCCTTCCGAATATCCCGGTGGGGTGTACCGTCGAAGTCATGGGGACCGGAAAGCAAGGGGTGATCTTAAACCGCCCGAACAGGAAAGGGCGCGTCCGAATCCTCTGCAACGGAATCCGGATGGAGGTTCCGGCGGCTCGCCTGCAGGAGATCTCCCCCGATACGCCTCTCCGGGGGGTCGTCGTAAAGCTCGATGCGGAAGAACACCAGGAGGTGGAAGTTCCCTCCCGGATTAATCTCCTCGGACTTCGGGTGGAAGAAGCGGTACGAAAGACGGTACATTACATTGATCAGGCCCATATGAATTGCATGCGTCATGTGGAGATCGTCCACGGCATCGGTACCGGTGCCCTGCGGAGGGCCGTGGCGGAAACCCTGGAGGCACACCCCCTGGTCATGCACTTTGAAAACAGCGGGGACAACCACGGCGGCGCCGGCGTCACCATGGTCCAACTGGTATCCTGAGGATCAAAACTATGCTCTTCCCCGAGGAATTCATCACGGAAATCCGGGAAGCGAACGATATCGTCGAGGTCATTTCCAACTACGTCTCCCTAAAAAAGGGGGGCGCCAACTACAAGGGACTCTGCCCTTTTCATTCGGAGAAGACCCCCTCCTTCATGGTCAGTCCTGCCAAGCAGATCTTTCACTGCTTCGGGTGCGGCGAGGGAGGCAACGTTATCCATTTCATGATGAAACAGGAAAAAATGCACTTTCCCGATGCCGTCACCGCCCTGGCGGAACGATGCGGAAAACCGCTGCCCACCCTGGAACGGGTCCCGGAAGATCCCGCACGAAAAGAAGCAAAGGCGAGACTGTATGAAATCAACCGGGCCGCATGCGAATTTTTCCGGCAGGCACGGCTCGGCAACCCGGCAGCCCTTCGTTATCTGAAGGACCGGGGAATCCTGGAAAAATCACTTTCGACCTTTGCCATAGGTTTTGCCCCCGATGCATGGGAGTCTTTGAACCGGCATCTGACCCGGCAGGGATTCAAGGCCCGGGAGCAGGAGCAGGCCGGACTGGTCCTGCAACGGCAGAAGGGAGACGGGGTCTATGATCGCTTCCGGAACCGGGTGATCTTCCCCATTGTCGATATCTACGACCGGCCCATCGGTTTCGGCGGGCGGGTCCTGGACGATTCCACACCGAAATATCTCAATTCACCGGAGACCCCGATCTTCGACAAGGGGGCAAACCTCTATGGTCTGAATCTGGCCTATGAGGCGATTCGCAAACAGGATTATGTCATCCTGGTGGAGGGGTATATGGACGTCATTACCGCCCACCAGGAGGGAATCTTAAACATCGTGGCCACCCTCGGGACGGCTCTGACGGAACGGCATCTCAGGAAACTGCGGCGTTATACACGCAACCTTGCCCTCTTCTTCGATTCCGATGCCGCCGGCCTTAAGGCCGCGGAACGGTCGTTCGACCTCTGCGTCCCGGCGGGGATAAAAGTAAAAGTCGTCACTCTCCCGGACGGGGAGGACCCAGACAGCTTCATCCGTGCGCGGGGGAAGGCGGGGTTCTCCGAGGCCATGGCCGGCGCACAGCCGATTATGGATTTCATGATGGAGCAGTCTACGGGCGGGAAAACCCCGGAGACCGTGGAGGAGAAAGTCGCTGTGACGGAAAAACTGGCACCCCTGCTTTCCCGGATTCCGGATGCTGTGGAACAGGAGCTTTATCTGAAAAAGGCAGCCTCCCTCCTCGGGGTAAAAGACTCGACCCTCTTACAAAAGATGCAAAGCGGCAGGAGGCGTCCTTCCCCAGGGAAACGTGCCGCGAAAAAACCGGAGGAGAAAAACAAAAAGAGGAGGATTCCCGTCTGGGAAAGGGATTTCGTCGGTTGGATGGTCGAACATCCGGAAGAGATCGGGAAACTTCGGGAAAGGATCGTACCGGGCCATTTTCTGGACCCCGGACTCCGAAAGGTTGTGGAGGCCATCCAAAAGCTGCCTGACTCGGCGTTGGACCGGGAAACCGTTTCGGCCCGAATCCAGCAGACGGACCCTCAACTGGCCGGTTCCCTGTCTCAATACTCTCTCGAAGAGCGGGACCTCCCCGACATACAGGGTCTGCTTGGCCGCCTTGAACTGGAACATCTCAGGAACCGCTTGACGCGACTTCAAGAGAAGTTGATCAATACTGAAAAGGGAAGTGAGGAGGAAACTCAATTCTTGCTGGAGAAAAATCAACTACGACTGCAGGTGGAAAACCTGACGTCCGAACTCGGAAGGGAAAAAAGAGCATGTCCATCAAATTAAAACGTATCCCGGAGATCAAATCGCTCATTGCGCAGGGGAAGGAAAAGGGCTTTATCACCTATGATGAGCTGAACGATTCCCTCCCGGAAGAGATGGTCAATTCGGAAAAGATCGATGAGCTGATCATACTGTTGGGCGACATGAACATTGAGGTCACGGACCCGGTACAGGAGGGAGGACAACCGGCCAAGTCGATCATCGATCACGAAGATGACGGCGTGAAAGAGGTCGATGTCAACTTTAAAGAAGGCGAGGAGGATCCACTCAAACATGACGATGAAGAACTTGCTCTTGACCTGACGCCCGGTGCGATCGGCAAGACCGACGACCCGGTCCGTCTCTATCTCAAGGAGATGGGAACCATTGCCCTGCTCGATCGCGAAGGAGAGGTCCGGATCGCCAAGAAGATCGAGGCCGGGCAGCAGAAGATTACAAATGTTCTTATGACCTCACCGGTCATCGTTCCGATGGTCCTCTCGCTCGGAAAGAGACTTCGCAAAGGCAAGATCTATATCCGGGATGTCGTTTGCGGAACGGATGAGGATTTCGATGAGTTTTCCTCCGGCACTTCGGACAGCGAGCTGAAGATGCAGACCCTGGCCCGGATCGACGAAATCCAGGAACTGATGGAATCTCTCGACTATCTGAGGCTCCGCATGGAGGACCCGAGGATCAAGAAAAAAGAGACCCGTGAGAAATACCGCCGCCGGATTGATGAGACGCAGAAAAAGATCTTTTCACTCATCTCCCAGCTCGACTTTCATCCCGACCGGATCGAGGCCTTCACCCTCCGGCTCAAGGCAATCGTCGATCGAATCAACTACCTCAACCGGGAAGTGCGGCTCTGTGAAAAAAACGCCCGCCTCTCCTCCGAGGATATACTGGCTTACTCGAATGCCCGGCGGAAAACTCCGCGCATGAAGAAGATCGAAAAGGCGGCCCGTGTGCAGCCACAGCGGATCAAACAGATCGGGCTTCGGTTGAAAAAAGCACGGAAGCAACTCCGGATGATCGAACAGACCTATCGGGTTCCTCCGGAACACTTCAGGAACTCCCAGAAAAAACTTCGAAGCGGTGAGGCCCAGGCTCAGGGGGCCAAGGCGGAGATGGTCGAGGCAAACCTTCGACTCGTTGTGAGTATCGCCAAGAAATATACGAACCGGGGACTGCAATTCCTCGACCTGATCCAGGAAGGGAACATCGGACTCATGAAGGCCGTAGACAAGTTCGAATACCGGCGGGGCTATAAATTCAGCACCTACGCCACATGGTGGATCCGGCAGGCGATCACCCGGGCGATTGCAGACCAGGCCCGCACCATCCGGATCCCCGTACACATGATCGAAACGATCAACAAACTGATCCGGACCTCACGCCTTCTGGTCCAGGAAATGGGGCGGGAACCGACCCCCGAGGAGATATCGAGAGAGATGGATCTCCCCCTGGAAAAGGTACGCAAGGTCCTGAAGATCGCCAAAGAGCCGATCTCTCTGGAGACTCCTGTGGGCGAGGAGGAAGACAGCCATTTAGGAGATTTTATCGAGGACAAGAAGATCATGTCTCCCACGGAGGCGGTGGTCAAAATTAATCTCCAGGAGACGGTCGTAAAGGTCCTCCAGACCCTCACGCCCCGAGAAGAGAAAGTCCTGCGCAAACGTTTCGGCATCGGCGAGGCCACCGACCATACCCTCGAAGAGGTCGGCCAGGAATTCAACGTCACCCGGGAGCGAATCCGGCAAATCGAGGCCAAGGCACTACGCAAGCTGCGTCACCCGACCCGCAGCCGGATCCTGAAGGCTTTTATCGAAGGGTAAAAACGACGGCAAAAAAACCTTGACATTTATACCGGCCTTTTCTATAATATATAGTTCTATTATGAACGGCCGGAAAAAGGACGAACGGGAAGAATGAAGAATGATAAAGTCGTAAAAAGTCCGTTCAACCCTTCGACACGCTCAGGGCGAACGGTGTAAGTCATTGATATTCCGTTCGTGGTGAGCCTGTCGAACCATGAACGGAATCCGAAAAACGACTTTTTACGACACCATCAAGAATAAAAAAGAGAGATCACCTGGGCCCATAGCTCAGTTGGTTAGAGCCACCGGCTCATAACCGGTTGGTCCCAGGTTCGAGTCCTGGTGGGCCCACCAAAGCGTGCAACAAAGGACTATGAAAAACAAATATCTTTTTCCAGGCAGAATCACAAAGATTACGCGTAAGCTGAAATGCACTTTAGAAATCTAAAGTGCATTTTTTTTGTCCCTTAAAGAACATGAAACTACAGCAGATCATCGACATTCTGGAGGAGATCGCCCCTCCACAGTACGCCGCATCGTGGGACAATTCCGGTCTTCAGGTCGGATCCCCGGAAGCGGAGGTCTCATCCATCCTCGTCGCCCTGGACATCACGGAAGGAGTCATCCGGGAAGGAGCCCGGAAAAAGACCGATCTCATCGTGACCCATCATCCCCTCTTTTTCCATCCCCTCTCCCGGCTGCAAACCAATACCGGCATCGGCAAGCTCCTCCCGCCTCTGCTGCAGGCGGGAATCTCCGTCTATGCGGCCCATACGAATCTCGATGTCGCTGCAGGCGGTGTCAACGACCAATTGGGACGGGCATTAAAAATTGCCCGCTGGAAGGAACTGCCGGGGGGAAGAACCTCCGAGGTGAAAGGCTTCGGAGGCATTGGGAAGCTGGAGGCCCCGCGGCGGATCACGGAAATCATCACCGACCTTAAAAAATCCCTGAAGATCCCCACCGTTCGTCTCGTAGGGTCCAAAGAGAAAACCGTGCAGAAGATCGCCTTCTGTTGCGGAAGCGGAGCCGATCTCTTCCCCGAGGTCTGCCGTGCGGCACCGGATCTTTTCATCACGGGGGATTTGAAATACCACGATGCCATGAATTTTCTCCTGGAGGGGATCCCTGCCCTGGACCTGGGTCACTTCGCTTCGGAAGCGGGTATCCGGAAACCTCTGGCGGAAAAGATTCGTCAAGCCATCTACAGGAAAGGGGAACACCTTACCGTGCAGGTATCCCGCACCGAACGTGACCCCTTTCAGTTCATCTAAAAAGGAGCCGATCATGACCTTACAAGAAGACCTGCAACAACTGATCCACCTTCAGGAGGTTGACAACCGCCTCGGTGAAATCAAAGAAAAACGGGCGGAAGTGAAACAGGCCATTTTGCATGTCCGTGAACCCTTAACGCAATTGGAAACGGAAAGAGACCGACAGATCGAAGAGGTCACAAAACTTCGGGAGGAAGCTCGGGGACTGGAGCTGGCCACGCAGGAATTTACCGAAAAGATCCGAAAATCGCAAGAAAAGCTTTCCCGGATTAAAACCCAGGAAGAATATTTTGCTCTGCAGAAAGAAATCGAGGGAATGGAACGAAAAAAGAAAGAGGATGAAGAGAAACTCCTCGCAAACATGGAACTCCTGGAGTCCTCACAGAATCAAAGGGACGAACTGGCCACACAGTGTCAGGAGGAAGAAGCAAATTTCCGGAAGAAACAGGAAGAGATGCTGGCCGATTCAACCCTCTTCGACAGCCGGGAGAAGGAACTCAACGCCCGGCGGGATGAGATTCTCCGGACGATTGATCGCCGCCATCTGGCATATTACAGTAAAATTTTCCAGCACAAAAGCGGCCCGGCCGTCGTACAGATCATCGACGGCAACTGCCAGGGATGTCACATGACCCTGCCCCCCCAGCTTTTTAACAATGTCCGGAAGGGAACCTCGATTATTACCTGTTCCTTCTGCAACCGTATCCTCTACGTCGAGAATCAGGTATGTCAAAGCGAATCCTGATCCATACCGACGGGGCGGCGAAAGGCAACCCCGGTCCGGCAGGCATCGGATGCATCGCCTGTGCAGAGGATGGAACAGTCCTCTTTGAACACTGCCGGTATATCGGAGAGACCACCAACAATGTTGCGGAATACAAAGCGCTCATTGACGGACTGACCCGGGCGCTGGAAGAAGGCGCTTCCGAGGTCCGGGTCGCATCCGACTCCGAGCTCATGGTCCGGCAACTCCACGGGATCTACCGGGTCAAGCAGCCCCATCTCCGGAAACTCTTCGACGAAGTCACCAGGCTCAGCCGTCGCTTCGACCACTTCGAGATCGCGCACATCCCGAGGGAAGAAAACCGCGAGGCCGACGCCTTGGCAAACCGGGCGATCCGGCAGCATAATCCGGCAAGACAGAATTCATAAACCTTCAAAAACTTTGGATTTCATGTGGTTCGACCGGTTCACTATGCTCGGAAAGTTTAATGGACCGTTCGTGGTGAGCCTGTCGAACCATGAACGGAACCCGAAAAATGACTTTTTACGAGACCATCAACCTTTGTGCTCTGCTTTTCCCCGTGACACCCCGTGTTCCCCGTGGTTAAATGCTTTTCGTTTCTTGCTTTGATTTTGACCTTGATTTTGCCTTTGCCATGAACGCTTTTCTTCGCTACAATAGGGCCGTCCCAAGCAGATCGGGTAATCGCTCCGGTTTTCCGGAGAGGAAAGTCCGGGCACCACAGGGCAGGATGCTTCCTAACGGGAAGTCCCGGTGACGGGCAGGAAAGTGCCACAGAAAAGACACAGCCCCGGGAATCCCGGGGTAAAGGTGAAATGGCGGGGTAAGAGCCCACCAGTGTCCGGGTGACCGGGCAGCTCGGCAAACCCCATCCGGTGCAAGGCCAAATAGGGAGGCGTTTGAGGACGGCCCGTCCGAAGCCTCCGGGTCAGGTCGCTTGACCCCGGCGGTGACGTCGGGGCTAGATGAATGATTACCGTCCCGTCGCAGACGGGATACAGAACCCGGCTTATAGGTCTGCTTGGGACGCTTTTCTTTTCCGAAGGAAAAGAAAAAATGGAGCAATCGTCTGTTCTGCAGGCAATGAGGAACCCCGGCTTCTACCCGGAAGCAACCCGAAAGGTGGAACTCCGGGAGACCCATATCTCTACCCTCTTTCTCACCGACCGATTCGTCTACAAAGTCAAGAAACCGGTTGACTTCGGATTCCTCGACTACACCACACTGAATGCCCGTCGTTTCTTCTGCGAACAGGAATTGCGCCTGAACCGACGCCTCGCAAATGATGTCTATCTACAGATCCTTCCGGTCCGCCGGCAGGGTGACCGGATCACCCTTACGGGAGAAGAGGGAGAGGTGATTGAGTACGTCCTCAAAATGCGCCGCCTCCCGGCAGACAGGATGCTCGACACCCTTCTGATGGAAGGGAGCGTCGATCGTGAAATGATCCGCCGGATCGCCCTTCACCTGATCGGTTTTCACAGCCGGGCCGAGAGCACGCCGGAGATCTCCATCTATGGATCCCCCAGGCGCATCCGTAAGAATATCGAAGAAAACTTTGAACAGACCCGGTCCTTTATCGGTGAAACCATAGAGAAAAACGTCTTCGAACGGATCCGAAACGATAGCCGGGCCTTCCTGGATGGAAACCGTTCTCTCCTTGAAAAACGTGTTACCGAAAAGAAGATCCGCGACTGTCACGGCGACCTGCGCCCGGAACATATTTGCGTGCAAGAACCGATCGTTATTTTCGACTGCGTGGAGTTCAACCGCCGTTTCCGCTATTCCGACGTGGCCTGTGATCTTGCATTCCTCGCCATGGATCTCGATTTCTTCGAACAGCCCGAGCTTTCCCGCCACCTCGTCCACAACTATGCCCGCTACACCCGCGACATCGACCTGCTGCGGCTGATCCGCTTCTACAAGAGTTACCGGGCCTACGTTCGGGGGAAGGTGGAAAGCATGAAAGCGAAGGATCCCGCATTACCGGCCGGGGAGAAGGAGCGGACCCGGCGGGCCGCCCGCAGGTACTTCGCTCTCGCCGGAACTTATACCGGCGCCCGCCCGTATCTGATCATCACCTGCGGACTCACAGGGACGGGCAAGAGTACCCTGGCCTTACGCCTCGCGCAGGACCTCGACCTGCCTTTGTTCCGAAGCGATCTTGTACGCAAGGAGCTTGCCGGGATTCCCGCTTCCGCTCATCAGGATGTACCCTTTGGAGAAGGGATTTATGGAGAGGCGATGAGCCGCTGGACCTATGACGCGCTTTTAGAAAGAGGAGAAGAGGAACTCCGGAAAGGAAACCCGGTCCTTCTCGATGCGGCTTTCCTGAAAAAGGAGGAACGGAAAAAAGCGGGAAAACTGGCGCAAAAGATGAATGCGCGATTCTTCGTCATCGAAACACGCTGTCCCGAAGAGACTGCGATGCAGCGGATTCGGAAGCGGCACCAGGAAAGGGATGATCCCTCGGACGGCAGGGAGGAGATCTACCATGCCCAAAAAGAACGCTTTGATCCCGTCACAGGCCTTCCCGACGGGCCGCACATTGTCGTCAGCACCGCCGACCGGGGCGATCCCGCCCTCCGTGTGGAAATGGAAATTCTGCTGGCCGTGGAAACATGAGGCGGCGGGCTGACAGCGGTGATTCCCGCACCATCCTCCTTTGCGGACGACGAAGAACGCCGATGGCCGGAATGTCATCTGAAGATCCCCGAGAGATTCTCAATCCCCGGGGGGGCACTTGCAAAAACCCGTTCCCAGACTTCCCGGCTCTCCATGCAGAGATAGACGGGAACCTTCGACCCGTAACTCCGGATCCACTCCACCATTTTTCGGTAGGCCGGAACCCGGATGGAGCGCAGATAGCGCATCTTCCCGTCCGGACAGGGAATGAATTCCCCCGTGACGATCGGACTCTCCGGAAAGCGCTCCCGCATGATCTCCTTCAGCGCCGGCGGAAAACGGAGCCCTCCCAGGCTGATCCATGCAATTCCTTCGGGATCAACGGATCTCATGATCGCCTCCACGACACCTGAATACGCCCCCTCCCATCCTTCATCGAGGATCATCGGATCAAAATGAAAGGCGATTTTGTACCCCGCCGCCCGGCACCGTTTTGCCGCGAGGAGACGATCCGTGAGAGACGCCGCTCCCCGTTCTTCCGCGGTAATGATTGCTTCGGGATTAACCGACCAGCCGATCACCGTCCGGCCGCGGGGATCAAGGTCAAGAAGATTCTCTATGTGATCGGTCTTGGTCTTCAATTCAAGAAGCGCATTTGTCTGCCGGGCGAAAAAGGGAACAAGTTCCCGGGAGAGACCGGTCAACGGGTCGAGGGCCAGGCTGTCCGTCAGCTCTCCCGTACCGATCCGGAAGATCCGACCGGGACGCGCTGCAAAAAGGGTCTCCAGCCGGGAGAGGATCTCCCCGGTATTCACAAAAATCCGGAGGATCGGATTATTCCGGAGGTAAAGCTGCAAGATACAGTAGGTGCAGTCAAGAGGGCAACCGGTGGCGGCATTGAGGACGGTATAGTTGCAGCAGATGAATCCCTGCGTACCGGGACACTTCTTAACGAACGCACCGGGGAAGGAGGAGAGAAAAAGAACCTGCTTGCCCGCCCCCTGCGGATCCCCCTCCTGCAGAAGGGGTCGAAAGATCGGATCAGGCTCATCCACAATCTCCGCGGGAAGGCCGGGAAAACGGGCGACAATCTCTTGTGTGACCGGCAAAGTTTCCACCCCGGCCTCAAGAAAGATCCGCTCTATTGGATATTCCATCCGGTATGGACCTCCCGAAAAAATCGATCTATGAATTCAACTGTTTCAGAGAGGCCAGGATCTTTCCGGTTTCCTCCCGGTCCGCAATCCCATTCAGCGAGGCGGTCCGCTCCCGGAGTTCATCGACGGAGCCGAACCGGAAATGCACCTCAACCTTCTCTCCTTCCAGAAAAGAGGGGAGGAACAGTTGAACCTCCCGCGGACACACCTTTTTCAGCAAAGAATTCAGGGTTGCGCACTGTTCCGTAAGCTCCGGGAATCGAAATTCCCGCAAGACCTCCTCGACTCTTTCCCGAATCTGGGTGGACGTTAAGTCACGGTTTTCCCGCAGGAGGGAGATTTCGGGGCGTTCCAGGATTTTTCCGGGTGTGGTTTTCTCCCTCAGGGCGATCTCTTCGAGGAAGTCGACCAGTTTCCGGAGAGCATTCCCGCCGAACGTGACCCTCTGCAGCATTCCCTCCAGGGAGCGTTGCCCCGTCTCCGGCCAGGCGGCAATACGGGTGCAGACCCGAACCGGGATGTTATGCAAAACAACATAATTTTGGAGCTTGCCGGTCAACCGGACAAGACCCGCATACTGTTTGTAAAGACGATCGCACGGGGAGATCCCGAGTTGATTCATCACCTCGTTGCGTGTTGCCCTATCGACGCCGAAGTCCGAGACCAGGCGATGGAGGCACCGGCCCCGTTCAATATTGTTGACCGGACGGACCGCCAGATTTTCCCGGATGCCCGCCAGGTAAAGATCAAGATCACCAACCTCCACCCCGACAACCCGGGCCGGCACTTGCCGGATACCCACCCTTTTTGCAGCCGCCACCCGGCGATGGCCGCAAACAATCCGGAACAACCCCGTACCGAGGTCCTGCAGAAACAGGGGAACCAAAACCCCCGACGCCTTTACCGAGGGAAGGAGTTCCTCTACATTCTCGGGGAAAGCGAAGGCAAACCGCTTGTCCGATCCATCAATCCGGTCCAGGGGAACCTCTTCAAAACGGTCGTATTTCATCATTTGCGGTCCTTTTACCCTCTATAATCAAAATTGACAAGGCCCCCCTTTTCCCCTATGCTTGCCATCTGAGCGGCCGGGTGCTCCCTCTTTCACCGTAGAGGAAGGGAAGGGGCGCACCGGGTCAACCAAGACGCTGTATGTCGGTGTTCTTGCCGGCATTTTTGATGAAGTCGTAAAAAGTCACGAAGCCCTTCGACCCTTCGGCCGGCTCAGGACGAACGGTGTAAGTTATTGATATTCCGTTCGTGTGGTTCGGAAAGTTTAATGGACCGTTCGTGGTGAGCCTGTCGAACCATGAACGGAATCCGGAAAACGACTTTT
>JAADIO010000052.1 GCA_013151235.1 Deltaproteobacteria bacterium
CCAGGGTGCCGCCGCCGTTGGTGAGGTCCCCGTTGAAGGTATTCACCGAGAGGCGTCCGCCGGTGAAGTCAAAGGTGCCGCCGGGATGTACCTGGATTGTCGCCGCCGAAAGATTCCCTCCTTGCAACTGGTAGGTACCCGTTGCCCCAGGATATTTAGCGAGGGTGAGGATATACGTCACCGTGTTCGACCCGCCGGTCTGGGTAAAGGCGCCCGTGCCGGAGTGGCCGATGTTCTCTACATTGGCGTTGAGGCTGCCGGTGCCGGAGAGGTCGTAGGTACCGCTGCCGCCGGAGTTAAAGCCGAGGTAGAGGTTGTTCGTAACCGCATTCGTCCCACCCGTCTGAGTGAAGGCGCCCATACCGTAGTCGCCGATAAACTCGTAATTGGCACTGAGGCTGCCAGTACTCAAGTCGTAGGTACCGCTCGCTCCGGAGTAAGAACCGAGATATAGGCGATTCGTGACTTGATTCATCCCGCCGGACTGGGTGAAGCCGCCCGTGCCGCCATAGTCGCCGATGTACTCGTAATCTGCCGCAAGGCTGCCGGTGCCGGAGAGGTTGTAGGTACCTTTCCCGCCGGTGTTGTAGCCGAGGAAAAGAATCGAGACCTGAGTTGTCCCACCGCTCTGGGTGAAGGCGCCCGTGCCATGCCAGCCGATGTACTCGTAATCGGCGCTGAGGCTGCCGGTGCCGGAGAGGTCGTAGGTGCCGCTCCCGCCGGAGTTGTAGCCGAGGAAAAGACTCGAGACCTGAGTTGTCCCGCCGCTCTGGTCGTAGATGCCACTGCCGCCAGAGTTGCTGCCAATGTAGAGGGCATTCGTTACGGTGTTTTTTCCGCTGGACTGGGTGAAGGCGCCCGTGCCGTAGAAGCCGATGTACTCGTTATTGGTGCTGAGGCTCCCCGTGCCCGAGAGGGTATGGCTGCCGCTGGTCCCCGTTGCCGAGCCGAGGTACAAACTATCCACATCGATGCTGCCGTTGCCGCCGCCTACGGTGAGCGTGCCGCCGTTGATGTTGAGCGTGCCGGTACCTGCGCCATTGACGATGTTGCCGGTTACGTTGAGTGTGCCGCCGGAGAGGGTGTAGGCGCCATTCACGCCGGAGTAGTGACCGATGTAGAGGTTGTTCGTAACTGCATTCGTCCCTCCGGACTGGGTGAAGATACCCGTGCCGTAGTGGCCACTCGTCATCGGCGCTGAGGCTGCCGGTACCGCTCAGGTTGTAGGTGCCGCTCCCACTGAAGTAGTAGCCGATGTAGAGGTTGTTCGTAACTGCATTTGTCCCACTGCTCTGGGTGAAGGTACCCGTGCCGTAGTGGCCGATGTACTCGTTATCGGCGCTGAGGCTGCCGGTACCGCTCAGGTCGTAGGTGCCGCTCCCGCCGGAGTAGTAGCCGAGGTAGAGGTTATTTGTGACATCATTCGTTCCCAAAGACTGGACATAGTTCCCCGTATTGCTGGTACCAATGGACTCGGTGTCCGCGTGGAGGGGGTGGCTGTATCCGTCGTATCCCTGGTTCAGCGTGATCGTTCCTGTTCCGGTGGCGTTGATCCAGAGGGAACCGAGGACGTCCGCAGGATGGAGGGTGTTGTAGTAGTAGACTGCCCGGTTAGTTGCGTCGGACTGGATGAGATTGACGTTATCCCCGGCCACTGGCTGCCCTGCTCCGCCAGCACCGCCCGGGGTCAGGCCCCAGTTGGAGCTGAAGTCCCACCGATTGCTGCCCCCGACCCAGTATTTACTGGCTGCCCCGGCGGGGAGGGCGACGAGGAGGAGCAACACGAGGATGATCAGGGAGGGTAAGTAGTTGATAATCAAGAACAATCGGTTTTTTCTGTGGTGGTTCATCACGGTTTCCCCTTTGACGGAACGGAAATGAACAATTATTGTAGAAACAAATTCACCTGTACTGTTTCAGTAACATGAGAAGCTAAAAAGTCGCGAAAAAAATTCAATAATACAAGAACTTTGGGGACGTTGTTTATTTGTTCATTTCGTCAGGTTTTTCAGGATATACGGATACTTGCGAATAACGGCCTCCACTCGCCGCACAGAAACCTCCTGGGGGTCAGACTTTTATAATTTTATATTTGGTGGGATTAAGGGGACGTTGTGAAAGCGCCGCACAGCTACACCGACCCTATTTTTGGAGCTTCTGCCCGGGTCTGGCCGTTCTTCATCGAAAGGGATATCCGTTTCCGTTGCAGGTCTACCTCGAGTACTGTAACAGTAACCTTCTGATAAACCTTCACCACGTCTCCGGGGTTTTTTACAAATCTGTCAGAGAGCTGGCTTATATGCACCAGTCCGTCCTGGTGGACGCCTATATCCACGAAGGCCCCGAAAGCAGTGATATTGGTGACGATGCCGGGGAGCTTCATTCCGGGCTTCACGTCATCGATCTTTTCGACCCCCTCGGCAAACGCGAAAGACTCGAACTCTTCCCGGGGGTCCCGTCCCGGCTTGGCTAGTTCGTCCATAATGTCGTTCAGAGTTGGCAGGCCCACTCTGTCCGTTACATATCTTGCAAGATCGATGTTTTTTCTGGGGCCGTCCTCTTTCATCAGGTCAACGACTGTACATCCGCTATCCCGGGCCATGGCGTCGACGATGTGATAGCTTTCGGGGTGGACCGCGGACCCGTCAAGGATATTTTCACCGTTTTGTATACGGAGAAACCCTGCCGCCTGCTCAAAAGCCTTGGGTCCGAGGCGGGGAACCTTTTTGAGTCCCTTCCGTGATCTGAAGGGACCGTATTCGTCCCTGTATGCGACAATACTCTTTGCAAGCTGTGGCCCCAGCCCTGAAACGTAGGTGAGGAGTTGACTGCTCGCTGTATTCACCTCGACACCCACTCCATTCACACAGCTGCTGACAACGTCATCAAGGCTTTTTTTCAACGCGGTTTGGTTCACATCATGCTGGTATTGACCCACCCCAATGGACTTGGGATCTATCTTCACCAGCTCGGCAAGGGGATCCATGAGTCGTCGTCCGATCGATACTGAACCTCGAACGGTCAAATCATATTCGGGAAATTCCTCCCGCGCTGCCTCTGATGCAGAATAGATGGATGCTCCGCTCTCGTTCACCATCACAACAATGATTTCACCTGGAAGGCCGAGGCCCCTGATAAATGACTCTGTTTCCCTGCCTGCAGTGCCATTCCCTATGGCTATGGACTCGATCCCGAAACGGCCACAGAGGTCTTTGATTTTCCCGGCAGCCTCGGAAGCCCCCTGATTAGAAAAGTGAGGAAAGATCGTATCGTTATGGAGTAGCTTCCCCTGGCGGTCAAGACAGACCACCTTGCACCCTGTCCTGAATCCCGGGTCGATGGCGAGTACGTTTTTGCGGCCCAAAGGTGGGGAAAGCAGAAGCTGCCTCAAGTTTTCGACAAAGACATGTATCGCCTCCTCATCGGCCCGCTTTTTTACGGCAAGTCGTATTTCGCCCTCCATGGATGAAGAGAGCAGCCGTTTGTAACTGTCCTGGACAGCAATGCGTACCTGTTCAGATGCCGGACCACTCCCTTTGACAAACAGTGGTTCAAGCAGAGAGAGCGCTTCATTTTCGGACGGCGCTATGCGGAGGATCAGGAATCCCTCGTTCTCCCCGCGTCGAATGGCCAGGACCCTATGTGAGGGGGCCTTGGAAACAGGCTCCTCCCAATCATAATAGTCTTTGTACTTTATCCCTTCTTCTTTTTTCCCGGTGATAACCTTGGAGCGCATGATGGCTTTGGTTGAATAGAGTTCACGCATCTTTTCCCGTGCCCACTGGTTCTCGCTCACCCATTCGGCGATAATGTCTCGGGCTCCTGCAAGGGCTTCATCCACGGACGCAATTCCTTTTTCCGTATTGATGAATGCAAAGGCTTCAGCTTCCGGGTTTATTTCACCCTGTTCGTATAATTTTGAGGATAGAGGCTCCAGCCCTTTCTCCTTGGCCACCGTAGCACGCGTGCGGCGTTTGGGGCGGAAGGGAAGATAGATATCCTCAAGGATGGTGATGGATTCAGCGTCTTGGATCTTCTTCTTCAATTCCTCTGTAAGTAAGTCCCGCTCTTCCAGGGACTTGACAATAGCGTCACGCCGTTTGTCCAGTTCTATCAGCCTTTCGATCCTGTCCCTTATCGCTGCGATCGAAACTTCGTCAAGGCTTTCGGTGGCCTCCTTCCTATACCGGGCGATGAAGGGGATCGACGCACCAGTATCAAGCAGGGCCACAGTTGACTTGACCTGCGAAGGCTTGATCGCAAGTTCTTTTGCGATTGTCTGAATATGCAATTCGTTCATGATTTCCTTGGGATCATCTGTCTACTTCCTGCCGCGTTTTATGATAGGGGAAGTGTTGTAATCATGCAACAAATAAACCTTATGCGTGCGGTGGATAGAGGGTGGAATAAACAAGTCGAAGATATTCATCGACGAAGAGTGCAAGAATACAGGGGGCAGCGCAATGGAAGTCAAGAACGGTGCGCGCCGGAGAGCGGTGTGCCGATTACGGGCTGTCATAGCCTCACGGAGTCGGATGGAACTGGGTTTGTCATCCGCTGAGATCGCCCGTCACCTTGGAGTGGCGATCTCCAGCATTTCGCGGTCGATCCAGAGGATTGAAGATCAGTGATCGCCATAGCAATGTACGTCCGGTAACAACGTCCCCAAAATCGTCGTTAAACCGGCTACTCTCGTTTGATAATGATTGTTTCAGCCATGTCGGTATCCACTGCATACTGGCTGTAACCGACCGAGAAGACAAAGGATGGAAAATCGGCGTTCAATTCAATGGGATTGCCGGGAAGCACACCCATGACCATCAGCTTTCGCAGTTTCTTTGAGTCGCCCGCTTTGATATAGGCGATGGTCCCCGTCTCCCCCGGCTTCAGGTGGGTCAGTGGAGTGATAAACTTCTTGTCGATGGCATTTCCATTGACTTTCTCCGACCTGGATTCTTCTTCCAGATGTTCCCACAACTTTCCCTGGGTTTCTTCAATCTGATCACGGTTATGCATGGGTGTTACTCCTCTGTTTTTTGATAAAATGTATGATTCTTTGGACAAAGTCCAGTTCCCGGGGGGACTCGTATCCGCAGTAAGGACACTTGACCCTCTGACAGCCGCCGAAGGATGCGCAGGTCCGGCACTCTTTCCTGGAACGCTCAGCGGAAAACTCCTTTCGACAGAATGGACAGATCACAACTGGACTCCTGTAAAGTTCAGCATGGCGTTCACCAGGCCGCCGACCGCAAAGGCGAAGGGGAAGATAAAAAGGGCCATGGCGCCGGCTACCTTGAGCCCGCGTTCTTTCTTCATGATCAGAAACTGGGCAATACAGGGAACGAACAGGGTCAGGGTGATGACCGCCACAGCCAATTGGTTGCCGCTGAGTGTTCCAGCCTGTTGCAGGTCGTAAAGGCCGGCGGCACCGTAATCCCGGCGGAAAAAGCCGAACAGGAAGGATACCGCCGCTTCTTCGGGAAGGCCGATCCAGGCCATCACATGTGCCAGCCAGGAGACGATGACGTCGAAGGTCCCGGTAATTTTCCCCAGCCAGATCAGGAGGCTGGCCAGAATGAACAACGGCAGGATTTCGATGAAATACCACTGCATGCGGGTGTAGGTCTTCATGAAGACGGCACCCGGGCGGGGCATGCGCAGAGGGGGGACTTCCATGTAGAAATTCGGCCGGTCGCCGGGCATCAGCCGTGCGGTAAGAAAGCCGATGAATAGAAAAATGCCCAGCATGAATACCGCCCAGACCGCCATAACGGCCGGTTCTTCCGCCATCATGCTGAGGATGACCCCGAGCTGGGCGCTGCAGGGGATCGCCAGGGCCAGCAGCAAGGTGGCAATGATTCGCTCCCGCTTGGTTTCCAGGGTGCGGGTGACCATGGTGGCCATGGTATCACAGCCGAAACCGAGAGTCATGGGAATCACCGCCCGTCCGTTGAGGCCGATTTTCTTGAAAATCCGGTCGACCAGCAGTGCCAGTCGGGGTAGATAACCGGTGTCCTCGATGATCGAAAAGGCGATGAAGAAGGTGCCGACGATCGGTAGAATGATGGCGATGGCATAGCGGATCCCCAGGGTGATGATGCCATAGTCCATGCCGACAAGATCCCGGATTGGTTGCCAGGGGACGTAGGCCGTGAGGACGTTGTTGATCCAGGGATTGATCTGTTTCCCGAACAGGCCGCCCTCAAGAAAATCCACGACGGTGCCGGCGCCGAACTTACCGACGAACTTGTAGAGTCCGAAGTAGAGGACGAAAAGCAGGATGGGAACCCCCGTCAGGGGCCGCATGGTCCAGCCACCCAGACGGTTGGCGAAGGTTTTTCCCTTTGCGGCCGGCGGCGCAAACGCTTCTTCGCAGATCCTGGTTGCACGCTTGTGAAGCATCATGGGTACCGTGTAACCGGCGGGCTCATCCGGCTTCTCTTCCAGTTCCTCCAGGGTGGCATTGAGAAGGTCGATTGATGGACCCTCGGCCCGCGCCTCTCCGGTAATAAACTCATCCCCCTGGATCAACAGCAGGGCAAGCGCCCGCTGTGACAGACCTCGACCCGTCGGCATGATCCGTGTAAGGGTCTTTATCGCTCCGTCAATGGCCTTGCCGTAATGGATCTCCGGGGTTTCCCCAGAGTGACGGCGGGAGACGATTTTCTTTTTCAGGGTATCGACCCCTTCCCCGGAAAGTGCCGATACGGACACCACCGGGACACCCAGCTTCTTTTCCAGAAGCGTCGTGTCGATGCGGATTCCCAGGCGGTCCGCTTCGTCGATCATGTTGAGGACCAGTATGACCGGAAGGCCGGACTCGATGAATTGCAAGGTGAGAGAGAGCATACGCTTCAGGTTCTTGGCGTCGATGACATGCAAGACCACATCGAACTTCCCGGCGAGAAGGATGTCACGGCTGACGCGCTCCTCTTCGGTGATCGGCAACAGGGAGTACATCCCCGGGGTATCCTCGATGGTGAACTCCTCGTCACCGATCCGGCATTTCCCTCGGGCAACCTCCACCGTCGTTCCGGGATAGTTGGAGACAATGACGTAAGAGCCGGTCAGCCGGTTGAAGAGGGCGCTCTTGCCTACATTGGGGTTCCCGACCATAACAATTTTCTTGAGCCCGCTCACTTCGCTGGATTGGCCGCCATGGCAGCCGCAACTACTTTTCCGCTTCATTTCCAAACCTCCGTTCGATTTTGTTTATATCTGAACATGTGCGGATATGTTCAGATAAGTTGGCAAAAAAAATTCACCCGGCCTCCACATGCCGGATCCCTTCTTCAAACAGAGTGCGCACATGATCGTCGTCGAGTGAGTAATAGACCATTTTGCCGTCCTTTCTCGATTTGACCAGCCGGGCGGAACGCAGAATACGCAGTTGATGAGAAATCGCTGATTGGGTTGCGTTGACCACGGCGGCAATGTCACAGACGCAGAGTTCTTCTTCGGAGATTGCGTGTAGAATTCTCACCCGGGTCGGTTCGGCCAGAACTTTGAAGATCTCGGCCAGGTCGACGATGGTTCGATCATCGTTCATCCGGGCCCTGGCTCTCTCCACCCGTTCTTTATCTACATAGTAGATCTGACAAATATCGTTTGCCGTCATATCTGCTCGTATGAATAGTCGTTCATGCGTTGTGGACAATTTACGTTGTTTTGATGTTCATGTCAAGAAGAATCTGAACAGAAGTTCCCCCAAAAACATCCACCCTCCAGGTCTCAATTGTTGAAAAGAAGAAGGACACTTGTTGTGCAACGTGTCCGGGGGGGGAGGGGCAAGATTCGGGGAAGTCCTGGAATCTGGATTTAAGATTCAAATTGTTGCCGCAAGGCTCTCAACCGGGACGTAAAATTTATTCGTTCTTTTTGACGGCTGCCGTCCGGAAAATCGGTTGATTTGACAAATGCTTGCCGGTGTGGTTTGTTTTAAAAAAACATAGAGGAGGAAGATCATGTCACAGGATCCGGTTTGCAACATGGAGGTTTCGAGCGATTCCTCCAATCACTTCCACCACGAAGGGCAGGAGTATTACTTCTGCAGTGAACACTGCCTGCACAAGTTCAAAGAAAACCCGGATGAGTTCGTAAAAACGGGGTCTTCCCTCGATCCGGTCTGCGGGATGGAGGTTTCGGACGATTCCTCCAATCACTTCCGCCACGAAGGGCAGGAGTACTACTTCTGCAGCGAGCACTGCCTGAACAAGTTTAAAGAAAACCCGGATGGGTTCGTGAACAAGGCCCCTTCCGCGGAAACAGGCGGTGGAGCCGGCACCTACACCTGCCCGATGCACCCGGAGGTGATGCAGGACCACCCGGGTTCCTGCCCCAAGTGCGGGATGGCACTGGAACCGATGGTCGCTCCGGTTATGACGTCCGCAACCGCATATACCTGCCCGATGCACCCGGAGGTGATGCAGGACCATCCCGGCCCCTGCCCCAAGTGCGGCATGGCATTGGAACCGGTGACGGTGCAGGCCGAGGAGAAGAACGAAGAACTGATCTACATGAGCCGACGTTTTTGGGCCGGTCTCGTATTGACGATCCCCGTTTTCGTTCTCGCCATGGTTGCCGACCTGCTCCCGTCGTGGCTGCCGGCCGGCCTTTCCATGCACACGGTTCAATGGATCGAGTTTCTCCTGGCGACACCGGTCGTGCTGTGGGGCGGGTGGCCCTTCTTTGTCCGGGGTGTGCAGTCGGTCAGGACCTGGAACCTGAACATGTTTACATTGGTCGGTCTCGGCATCTCGGTCGCATGGGGATACAGTGTGGTAGCGCTTTTGTTCCCCGGGATCTTCCCGGCCGTCATGCGGAGTGACGCAGGCCTGGTCTCCGTCTATTTCGAGGCCGCGGCGGTGATCACGGTCCTGGTGCTGCTCGGACAGGTACTGGAACTGCGCGCCCGTTCCCGGACGAACGCCGCGATACAGATGCTCCTCGGCCTCGCTCCGAAGACGGCCCGTATCGTGCGGAAGGACGGGACCGAAGAAGATATCCCCCTGGAGGATGTGAAGCCGGGTGACACCCTGCGTGTGCGTCCCGGCGAGAAGATTCCCGTGGACGGCACGGTACTCGAGGGGGAAAGCAATGTCGATGAATCGATGGTCACCGGGGAGCCGATCCCTGTGGCAAAGTCGGCCGGGGAGAAACTGATCGGTGCGACGGTCAACGGGACGGGTGGCCTCCTGATGCGTGCGGAGAAGGTTGGCTCGGACACCCTCCTTGCACAGATCATCCGGATGGTGGCCGACGCGCAGCGTTCCCGGGCGCCGATCCAGAAGCTGGCCGACGTGGTCGCGGGTTATTTCGTGCCCGCGGTGGTTGCTATATCTTTACTCACATTTTTTATCTGGTGGGGTGTGGGGCCGCAACCGCGCCTGGCCCACGCGGTCATCAACGCCGTCGCGGTCCTGATCATCGCATGCCCCTGCGCGCTCGGTCTTGCCACACCGATCGCCATCATGGTGGGAACCGGCCGGGGTGCCATGGCCGGGGTCCTGATCAAGAACGCCGAGGCCCTCGAGATTATGGAAAAGGTCGATACCCTCGTCGTGGACAAGACCGGCACGTTGACGGAAGGGAAACCGAAGCTGGTCGCCGTACGCACCGAGGCGGGATTCACGGAGGACGAGGTGCTCCGCATGGCCGCCGGGCTCGAACGTGCGAGCGAACACCCCCTGGCGGAGGCGATCGTGGCCGGTGCGGAGGAGAAGGGAGTCGAACCGTCAAAAGCGGAAAACTTCCAGTCCGTAACCGGCAAGGGGGTTACGGGAGAAGTCGACGGGCACAGGGTCGGGATCGGAAATGTCAAGCTGCTGGAAGATTTGGGCATTGACCCGGGAGCGTTGCCTCAGGAGGCGGACCGACAGCGTGCCGAAGCGAAGACGGTGATGCTGGTTGCCGTGGACGGCAAGGCGGCGGGGCTGATCGCTGTCGCCGATCCGATCAAGGAATCGACGGCCGAAGCCATTCGCGATCTCCATGCAGAGGGGATACGGGTCGTCATGCTGACCGGTGACAGTCGGGCCACGGCAGAGGCCGTTGCCGGCAAACTGAAAATCGACGAGATACACGCCGAGGTCCTGCCGGAACAGAAGTCGGAGGTGGTGAAACGGCTCCAGGCGGAAGGGCGTATCGTCGCCATGGCGGGGGACGGGATCAACGACGCCCCGGCGCTGGCGCAGGCGCAGGTCGGAATTGCCATGGGGACCGGAACGGACGTGGCGATGGAGAGCGCGGGGGTGACACTGGTCAAGGGGGATCTGAGGGGGATCGTCCGGGCAAGGCGACTGAGCCGGGCCACCATGCGGAACATCCGGCAGAACCTCTTCTTCGCCTTCATCTATAATTCCGCGGGGGTGCCGGTTGCGGCCGGGATCCTCTATCCCTTCTTCGGGATCCTGTTGTCGCCGATCATCGCCGCTGCGGCCATGAGCTTCAGCTCGGTCTCGGTGATCAGCAATTCGCTGAGGCTGCGGAATGTGCAACTCAACTAAGCCGGCTTGGTAAAAGGTCCGCCAATTAAGGGAGAGAGTCATGGAACGGGATCCGGTATGCAACATGGAGGTCAAAGAGGACTCGGCCCTGACTGTGGAACGGGAGGGAAAGACCTACTTCTTCTGCTCCGAGGGGTGCCGGAAGAAATTCCTCCGGGGGTCCGGAAATACGCATGACAAAAAGGTCTACGACCTCCTGATCCTCGGGGGGGGACCCGCCGGCCTGACGGCGGCGGTCTATGCGGCGACCCTGCGGATGGAGGCCTTCCTGATCACCAAGGACCTGGGGGGCCAGGCAGTCGACAGCACGCAGATCGAGAATTACATGGGGTTCGATTTTATTGCGGGGACCGACCTGGTGAAGAAATTTGAGGATCAGCTTCTCCATTCCCACTACATCGATCACCGGATCGGCGAGGTCCGGAAAGTCGTCCCGGACGGAGAGGTATTCCGGGTCACCGTGGATGAAGGAGAGACCTTCCGGGCCCGTGCGCTGATCCTCGCCACCGGCATGCGCCGCAGGAGGCTGGACGTCCCGGGGGAGGAAGCCCTGCAGCGGCAGGGGGTCTTCTACGGCAACATTCAGGATGCCTCCTTTGTCGAAGGGGCGGATGTGGCGATCGTGGGAGGGGGGAACTCGGCCCTGCAGATCGTAGAGACCCTTCATTCCGTGGTCGGGACGATCCACCTGATCTGCAATTCCACCCTCAAGGCCGACCCGATCGTAATCGAGCGGGTCGAGGCCTTCCCCGATCTCGTCAAGCACGAAGGATACGAGGTCCTGGAAATCACCGGGGAGAACAGGGTGGAGGGGATCTCCATCCGAAACCGGAGCGGCGGTGAAGTGGAGCATCTTGCCGTGGGAGGGGTCTTCATTTCCATCGGGCTCTACCCGGACTCCTCCATCTTTGAGGGATTGGTGGATCGAAACAAACGGGGAGAGATCCGAATCGCCCCCGACTGCTCCACCTCCCGGCCGGGGATCTTTGCCGCGGGGGACCTGACCGACGCCTACGGCAAACGGATCGTCATCGCCTCGGGAGAGGGGGCCAAGGCCGCACTTGCCGCTCGGGAATACCTTCTGAAGTTGTCCTCCGGCCCTGCGGCGTCATGAAGGTACGTTACGGCCGGGTTACCATTCTGCTGGCGGGAATCCTTCTGGTCAGCCTGCTGCATTTTACCACCAGCACCTCCGTCCACGGCTGGCATGTCTTTTTCAGGAAGCTCTATTTCATCCCCATCATCATGGCCGCTCCCGGTTGGAAGTGTTGATTTTCTTACGCAAATGATGCAACCGCAAGGAAGACGAGGAGTGCCAGGAGAGCGTACCCTGCATAGTTATTGATCCGGCCGTTGTGCATGCGGGCAAGCCGGCCGGCGATCCATTGTGCGGCGGCTGCCGGGGGATGTAGAATCAGGCGGTCGATCAGATGTACTTCCTCACGTTTCCGGCGGATTGCCACGCGGAAGTGCTCGGCGATGGTCTCGCTGCGGTTCACCACTCTGGGATGCAGGATCGCGTCAAAGATCACCCTCACGGGCTGGGCGAATCCGGTCGCCGTATAAGTCATCTCCGGCAGAAGGTGCCTGACTCCGCCGTCCCACCTGGGGCGGCGGACGACCCGGCGCCGTCCGGCAAAGACGAACCGTACGATGATTGCGCTGATACCGAGCAGGAAGATAAGGGTTAAAAACATGTACGAGGTGGACATGGCGAAGACGACGGGGTTTTTTGCTCCGCCGCGATGAAGGACCGCCAGGCCGCGGCCCGGGAGTATGCCCAAGCCGATCCGGGCGCCTAAATCGTGAAATTCGGAAGCGAAATCGGCAGGTAGTTGATCCGCGGGGGGATTTCCTGCAAAGAAGGGGGGGACGAGTGCGTCGGTGCCGCTCGCATTGGTGATCGGTAGCACGGCCCGGTCCACGGCAGGGATCACGTAGGTCGGAAGCACCCCCAGCGCCAGGCATACCAGTGCAAGGAAGGCCATAGAGGCAAGGGCCGACTTGCCGGTCTCCCGCGCGGTGGAGGCAGCCTTGGATCTGGGCATTCCCAGAAAGCCCATGGAGAAGGCCCGGACAAAACAGGTGACGGCAAGTCCGGCGGTCAGCGCAAGACCGGCGCCTGCCGCCACAAAGGATATCTTGACACCGAGAGAGACCAGTTCCACGCTGCGCAGGAGTGACTCGATCGTAAGCCATTCACTGACGAATCCGTTGAAAGGGGGCATGGCGGAAATGGAGAGTGTCCCGACCAGAACGAAAAGCCCGGTCCAGGGCATCTTTTTGAGCAGGCCGCCCAGGCGGTCGAGGCTCCGTGTTCCGGCAGCACTTTCCATGACCCCGGCCCCCATGAAGAGCAGGGTTTTAAAAACGGAATGGTTCAGAAGGTGATAGAGCGTTGCGACAAAGGCGATGGCAGCCGGGATCCGGTGACCGGTTGCAAGAAACAGAACACCGGCCCCAAGTGCGGTGGTGATGATCCCGGCGTTTTCGATGGAGCTGTGGGCCAGCAGCGTCTTGAAGTCGTCCTCAATGGTTGCATAGAGAATACCGATCAGGGCGGTGACCGATCCGGTAATGAGCATGACGGCGCCGGTCCCGACCTGCGTAACCGGCAGCAGATCGGCAGTCACACGGATGATACCGTAGAGGCCGAGGTTCAATGTCGCTCCGGCAATCAGCGGTATGCATGCGGATGGAGCTGCGGTATAGGCTTGCGCGACCCAGAAATTCAAGGGGATCAATCCGGCTTTTACCCCGAATCCGATAAAGGAGAGGGCGAAAACGGTCCACCGTATGCCGTTTCCCAGGCCGGGGGCCGTTGTTCTCAATGCATCGAAGCTGAGTGCCCCGGAATGTACCGACAGTAACAGGAAGGCGGCCAGGACGGCAAGTGTACCCGCCTCGCCGGTGGCCAGCATGAGATACCCCGGACGCTCGCCGGCAACGGTGATCATCAGGTAGATGAGAATTGACATGATCTCCCAGGCCACGAGAAACAAAAATATATCCCCGGCGATAAGGACCAGGAGGATGGCGATTAACAGACCGAGGTACAGCGCGGCGAGGATGCCGCGATGACGTCCTTGATCGCAGCGTATTCGGTCGGCGGCGAAAATGGAAGCAGGCATGGCGACCAGAGCAGTGGCCACCAGGAAAAAAGCCGAGAGGTGATCAACGGTTATGGTCAACTCCCCTGTGCCGGGAAGGGTCCAGAGCGAGGCATGGAAAGGGCCGGCGGCGAAGAGGGCGCCTGTGCCGTAGATCAGCAGCGTCAAAGAACCGAGTCCGCCGAAGCCGGCCAGCGCAAAGGGGGATCTCTTTTCCGGCAGCAAGAGTACCGCCGTGATTCCCAGGGAATAGAGTCCGAAGGTGATGATCAGTAACTGGCCGGGATCGGTCATTGAGCGTCTCCTCCTCCCGTAGATGCAGCGGGCTTCATGGGTTGCACCGCCTCCTTGCGTCCGGCAAGGATCAGCAGGCCGTACAGGATGGCCGTCGGCGGGGGTGGACAGCCCGGGATTTCAAGATCAACCGGCAGGATGTCGGCGACCCCGGCGCCGGTCACGAAACCGGGTCCGAACAGCCCGCCGCTCAGTGCGCAACTCCCGACGGCCGCAACCCGTTTCGGCTCGGGCATGGCCTCGTAAGCCTTCATCAGGGGGGTCTTCATCTGGTCGGTAACCGGTCCGACCACCAGGAGGATATCAGCCTGCCGGGGTGTCGGGGTGATGAAAAAACCGAGCCGGTGCATATTATAGAAGGGATTGTTCAGGAGCCTGACCTCGTTGAGGCAGGCCCCGCAGTCGCCGGCATCGACGATGCGGATGTGTAGTGATTGTCTGAATGCTTTCGGGAAAACCGATGAGGTTTTCTCAAGCTTCGCCCATTCGAATCCGGTCTCCCACCGGATCGGTTTCGCAGTCTCCCGTGCACATCGATAACAGTGGATACACCGTGCACGCTCCACAACGATCCGATCATCCGCCTGCTGCAACGCACCTGCCGGACATAATGCGGTCAACCCTGCGCTGTCGGTCTTCCCGCAGACCGTATCCTGCGGCATTCCCGGGGAGGTCCCGGGGGTATCCTCCATTTTCGCCGGGTAACGAGTGGTGACCACCCCGGTTTGCAGGCCCTTGAGTATCCACCGGCTCATATTAAATGCCTCCTGATGATTCCATAAAAAAGCCCCTCTGCCGGTTACGCCTTCGTCGTGATGTACAGGCCGGCGGCTGCAAAAAAAGCGATATACCCCATGATCAGGAACAGGGCTGTAAAGGATGCGGTATCGTTTGTGTTTTCATCGGTGATATAGAGTTTGTAGGCAATCATGTTTGCCAGGGATCCGAAGATACTGCCGAACCCCCCGACGTTCGTTCCCCAGAGCAGGGCTTTCCAGTTTGATGTGAACTTTGCGAAGAGGAGCGTTGACGGGACATTGCTCATGATCTGCGAGGCGAGGGCGGAAAAGAGGAATACATGCCCGGCGTGCTTGATCTCGGATGCCATCAGAATCTTCAGGTTTTCAGCAAGACCGAAGAAAAAGAAGAAGCTGAAGAGGAGGAAGTAGTCCACGTGCAGGGCTTCCCGGTCGAAGAGAAGTGCATAAACGACAACGATCCCTGAGGCGCGAATCGGCAGGATGTGCAGTACGGAGAGGAGGACGATGATCAGGAGGATCCCGTGGACGCTGGACCTGGCCGTATTGTGCATTGCCTCGGTGCTTTCCGGCGTTGCCTGTAAATGAATCGTGAGGGACAGGATAACCGGGAATAGAATCATCAGGGAAAAGGGGGCGATGGAGGTGATGAATTCCGCAGGGGACAGGTTGTAGAACCAGTAGATATAAAGATTCTGAGGGTTCCCGAAAGGGGTCAGGGCCGATCCTGCGTTTGCGGCCAGGGCCTCCAGAATCACGAGAAGGCCCCTCCTGTCGATGTTGAGCGCCAGGGTCAGCGGGACAATCACAAGGAGGGCGATATCATTTGTAACGACCATCGAAAGAAAGAATGTCGTGACGATCAATTTGAGGGGGACCCCTCTTCCTTTCTCGATGCTTCGGGCAAACCTCGATATAATCCCACTCTGCTGCAAGCCCTTGACCGCTATAAAGAGGACAAAGAGGATGAAGAGGACCTGCATTTCCCGGGGCGAGGGGACGGGCGGATGTCCCGTATAGATGGATGTCAGGAGGAATCCAGTGCCGGAAGCGAGGAGCAACCATTCTTTTAGGATAAAATCGAACAATGCGTCTTTCATGTTGTCCCGGATCAGCCTTTCGTAATGAAGTCTTTACCTGTCGTTTTCGGCCACGGAGAGCCCGAACGTCGCCAGGATGATCGGGAAGTCCTGGAATGCAAAGTTCTCGGCCGCCAAGTGAAATCCGTGCCAGTTCGTGAAGGAGGGGGTGATCAGCCGGTACCTCTTCACCGTCCCTGCATCGTCGATGCGGATCCAGTGCCACGTTGCTCCGCGCGGGGCCTCGACCCCCGCCAGTGCAACCCCCTCTGCGGGTTTGCAGGGAACCCGGACCGGACCATTCCGCAGCGCCCCGGTTGCCTGCTCCATGAGATGGACCGCCTCCCTTGCCTCGGTGAGGAGTACCCGAAGGCGCGCATAGCCGTCCCCTTCATCCTCGCAGGGGAGGCGGAACTTGAAGGCATCGTAGGCCGCATAGGGCTGCATCCTCCTGAGATCGTTGCAGCAGCCCGACCCGCGGGCCACGGGACCTACGAGCCCATGGTTGCGGGCCTCCTCTCTGGTGACGATCCCCACTTCCTCGATCCGGTCGAGGAAACTGCTGGTGTTGATCAGTATTTTTTCAATTCCGTTCAGGCGCCGGACAATACCCCCGGCCCGGGCTACGGTCTTGCCGCATGCCCGGTCATCCAGGTCGCGGCTTAAACCGCCGGGGACAGCCATGCCGAAGAGATAGCGATGGCCGGTGAGACTGCCGGAAAGCCTGAGCGCCTCTTCCTCCAGGATCGCCGTCTGGTTTGCGGCGACGACCAGCCCGGTGGAGTTGCAGATTCCTGCGACGGTTCCCAGGTGATGGCGGAACCGTTCCAGTTCGGAGAGGAAGACCCTTAATACGCCGGCGCGTTCCGGTACCTCCGTGTCGCCGAGCTGTTCCACGGCCATGCAACCGGCGAGAGCGTGGGAGAAGGCCGTGGTGCCGGCGAACCGCTCGACCATGAGGAGCGCATCATCGTATGCGCGCCCTTCCGCTCTTTTCTCCACACCGCGGTATTTGAAAAAGAGCCGGGGAAAGATCCGAATCACTTCTTCTCCGATGGTCTCCAACTGGAAATGGACGGATTCCGCATCGCCGGAGAAGATGGGACCGACCGGCATGATGAAGGCGCCGGGTGCATCCACGATCCTTCTCGGCCGCCAGTTCCGACTTGGCCTGCGGTTGGCAAGGGTGGCATCGATATCAAATCCGTTGCGCATCGGTTCCACCCCTTCCTGCCAGGCATCGTCATGGAGGATAAAGTCTCCCAGGCGGGGATGCCCTTCAAATACCAGACCGAAGAGGTCCTCCGCCTCCCGCTCATGCCAGTCCGCGGCGTGGACCTCTCCGCAGATGCTTTTGCATAGACGTTTTTTTATGGGAGTATCGGTCCTTAACAGGATACGCCCCATCTCACCCTGCCCGGCGAAGAGGTAAAAAAGATCACACCGCTCGGCATTTTCTTCCACGATCAATCCGGCAAAATGATAGTTCCGCCGGTTGGATAGCCAGCCGCAGACCTTGGGCAGTTCGTCATTTCCGCACACGATTTCGGTGATCCCATTCCGGATGCCGGTAACTTTTTCAATTGCAGCGGGCCAGAGGAGAGACGCTTGCTTCGTTACCTGCTCGATATTCATCGTGTTATCCTCCAAGCGTTGTTGCGGCAAGCGTGATCAGCTTCTCAAGGGGACCCGGGATGAAAATTCCCAGGACAAGTATCGGTACTGCGGCGAATATCATGGTTGTTCTGCAACTCAACGGAAGGGGCTCAGGCCTTTCTCCCTCCCCTTCGATTGTCGGGGCCGACCCGAAAACCATACGGCTGACATGATTCATGATGGCGAAAAAGGCCACGGCGATAAAGAGGAGCAGCAACCCCACGGCGACATACTCCCCCCGGTGCAGCCCGGCTTTCAGGATGGAGAACTCGCTCATGAAGATCGCGAAAGGGGGCGCCCCGGCAATGGCCAGCCCCCCGAAAAGGAGAGCGACACCGGCACCGGGGGCCCTGGTGATCAGGCTGCGTACCTCAGCGATCTCCCGGGTGCCCGTCAGGAGCAGAACACTTCCTGCGGCGTAGAAGCAGAACGATTTTGTAACGGCGTGGGCCGTGATCTGCAGCATTGCAGCGGAAGACGCCGAAACCCCTCCTAGGCCGACGGCGGTCAGGATGATTCCCATGTGCTCAATGGTGGAGAAGGCGAAGAGCCGTTTGTAGTCCTTGACCTGGACCAGCAGAAAGGCCGCCGTCCCCGCGGAGATCAGCCCGAAGACCAGCATCCAGGTATCCGGACTGACACCAGGTGCATTCCGCAGGATGGGGACCAGGCGGAGAATCGCGTAGAGGACGGCGGTGGTTTTTACGCCCGAGAGAAGTGCGCACACGGGTGTCGGCGCCTGGCTGTGGGCATCGGGAAGCCAGGTATGGAGCGGCACCAGTCCGGCCTTGGCGCCGAACCCGAGCAGAATCAGGGCAAAGGCCGTCCGCAACAGCACGGGTGACATACGGGGGGCGCCTGCCGCCAGCCCGGCCCAGGTATAGTGTTCGATACCGGCCCTTTGTGCCGCCCAGAAAAGGATCAGGAAACCGAGCAGAGCGATGGCCGCACCCATGACCGTAAGCACAACGTATTTCCACGCAGCCTCGAGGGCTTCGTGAGAGTTCTCAAACCCGACCAGCAGCACGGAAAACAGGGTGGTCAGCTCCACGGCGATCCAGATGATATTCGGCTCCTGGACCAGGGGCACCATGATCATGGAAAAGACAAAGAGGTTGAAATTTAGATAGTATCGACGCAGGTCGGCCCGGTTGTGATGCTTCATGTAGCCGATGGAAAAGAGAGCGGCCGTCATGTTTACAAAGGCGACCGGGATGAGAATGAGAGCGCCCGGTGCATCCAGGGCGATCCAGCCGGGGATTGCCGCCACGATGTGTCCGGGAGATGTGATGACATTCAGGGCTGCCCGCACCGACAAGGCCAGCGTGGCCATCGCCGCGATCAGGGCGATGGTCGACTCGATACGTTCCCTGCGTGTGAGAAAAGAGAGTAGTGCGGCGGCCAGCGGTATCGTTATCAGAACAAAGAGGATCATTTGTCCGGCTCCTCCCTCAGTTTGGAGAGCCTTCCCACGGCGGTGTTTCCGACTCGTTTATGGACGGCGCCGGTCAGCACACCCACCATGAAGGTCAATATGAGAACGTCAAAGGCCAGTGCCAGTTCGGCGATCAGGGGCAGGTTGGGGGCGATTGCCACCCCGGCGAAGAACGCCCCGTTTTCCATTGCCAAAAGCCCCAGGAGCTGCGGGACCGCCTCGCGGCGGACGGTCAGCGTATAGGCGCCGAGAAGGAGCCCGGCCAGGCCGATGGGGACATTAATGCGGACGGTTCCTCCTGCGGCGGCGGCCTTGATCCATGGAAGGCTGAAGAAATATGCAGCAATCGTCAGGATCAGAGCGATAATCAGTGAAGTCGGGATCTCGACCGCCTGCGAGATCTCCCTCCGTGTGTAGACCTCTTCACTCAACATGCGGCGCAGGAGCCACGGGAGGAACCAGACCTTCGTGAAGAGGTTGATCGTTCCCACGGCCATGAGATGCATGGAAAAAGGACGGAGGCCCAACAGAAACGCCGCCGCGACCAGACAGAGCGATTGGAGGATAAAGAACCGGAGGCAGGCGCGCACCTGGCGCGTGGCCACGATTCCGAAGGTGGCAATGATAAAAACACCTCCGGCAAGGGAGTCCAGGTTGGTCATGAGAGGCGTAATGTTTTGAAAGACCGCCATTCTCCGCCTCCTTAATGCGTGAAGACACTGGTCAGCATTGCGATGACTGCGATCACGAATGCGGCGCTCATGAATTCACTGATCCGGAAGAGTCTCAGCTTCGCCAGTGATGACTCGATGAGAACAAGGAGCATGATAAAAAGGAGGATCTTGAACAGGACCAGCGGAACGGCAGTGAGGATCGCACCCCACTCCAGGGTTGAAGCGAGCCCCCAGGGCGTCACGAGGACGTTCAGCAAAACGATCATGAGCACGAAAAACTTCATCCAGCCGCCCCACTTCATGAGCGCGGCGCTCCGTCCCGAGTATTCCAGGTCCTTTGATTCATCGATCATGGCCAGTTCGAAATGACCGCTGGGATTGTCGACGGGGATGCGCCCCTTCTCGGCCAGGATGAGCATGACGAAGGCGACCAGGAGCAGGAGATGCGACGGCTCGAAAAAATTGGCCGGGGGCGTCACCCATTTCTGCTGTACGATAAAGGGGATGGTGGAATCGGCTACGAAGGAGACGGTAAAAAATACGATGAGAAAGATCGGTTCCGTCAGGAAACCAACCATGCGGGTGCGGCTTGCCCCCATCGGGCCGTAAGGGTTTGCCGTATCCGCTGCCGCCAGTGCGGCAAAAAATCCGCCCAACGTTAGGACGAAACCGGCGCCGACCATGTCGGCCATGAATGCCCAGAAGAGAGGATAGTCGGTCAGGACGGGGATCAGGAGCGTCACAAAGATGGGGGTGATAAAGACGATGTAGGGAGCCACACGAAAGATCCATGAACTCTCCTTCGGTACGATTTCGTCTTTGGAGAAAAGCTTTCGGAGATCCCGGTAGGGCTGGAGGATGCTCGGCCCCTTCTTGGACTGTATAATCTCCTTCAGTCGGTTCAGCACCCCCGCCGCCAGGGGGGAGAATCCCATGACCATGAGTACCTGCAGGAGATTGAATAGGATACGCTTGCTCATGCCCGGCTCCTTCTCCCTGAAGATGAGTTTCGGTCCCCGAGTCGTACGGTCCGTCAAGCGGTGTATGAAGGCGGGCACAAAAAAACCCGCTTTGCGGCGGGCTCCAGACCGGACAGTACCGACTCCCCCGCCACAGAACAACCTCCGAGACAGGAGTCATTAGCCGGATTCAGGCGATTGTACGGGAGACTCCATCCCCACATTTTTAATTTCGTACGGTACCATGATATGAAAAAAAGTCAAGACTTTTCCCCGGCCTCTGACTCTGTGGGTTAAGCAAAGATCTTGAAGTATGCTCCCGCGTATATCCTATGGGGTTGAAAAGAGGCTGAAGGAGAAAGGATCAATCCCCATCTTTGCAGAAAATGTGATTGACAGCGGGCTCCTTTTTTTTGTACTTTAACGGTTGAGCATATGTTCAACCGTTTCAATGAATGGTTGCCATGAAGAAACGAGACCGTACATCCTGTGAAATCACCTTCGTCGACCGGCGGAGAGTCGCATCCGTCAGGAAGAGGATGAAGAGCGACGAGACCCTGCTGCGCCTGTCGGAGACGTTCCGGGCACTGGGGGACCCCACGAGGATGAAGATCATCTTCGCCCTTTCTTTGGAGGAACTCTGCGTCTGTGATGTTGCCAACCTGCTGGGAACGACGAAGTCCGCCGTCTCCCATCAGTTGAGGATCCTGCGGAACATGCGCCTGGTGAAATACCGCAAGGAGGGGAAGATGGTTTATTACTCCCTCGATGACGAACATATCGAAGATCTTTTTGAGATGGGATTACAACATGCGGAGGAGAAGTGATGGGTTGTTCTTGTGGCAAAAAAGAATGTATTGAAGGGCGTTGGTGGCGTCATCCCCCCATGCGGAACGCCCTGATTTCAGGTCTCGTGACCGGCACGGCTTTTGTGCTGACCTATCTCGGGATCCTCCCGAGGTCGGCCGAGATTGTCATTTATCTCGTCGCCATCGCCATAGGAGGCTACCACTGGATGCGGGAGGGGGTTGAAGAACTGATTAAGGAGCGTGAGGTCGGGATCGATCTTTTGATGATCGCCGCCACGGTCGGTTCGGCGGTTCTCGGGATGTGGGACGAGGCCGCCTTCCTGGTCTTCCTGTACGGCGCGGCGGAGGGGCTGGAAGAATACACCTATGCCCGGACCCGGCATTCCATCCGGCAACTTCTCGACCTCGCTCCGAAAGAGGCCCGGGTCGTCCGGGAGGGGAAGGAGGTGACTATTCCGGCGGGAGAGATTCGGCCCGGGGAGGTCTTTATCGTCCGGCCGGGGGAGTCAATCCCGACGGACGGGGTGATCATCACCGGCCGTTCTTCCGTGAACGAAGCGCCGGTGACCGGCGAGTCGGTCCCCGTGGAAAAGAAGAAGGGAATGAAGGTCTTCGCCGCGACGATGAACGAGGAAGGGGCGCTTACGATCGAGGCCACGGCCGGATTCGAAGACAACACCCTCTCCAGGATGATTCACATGGTTGAAGAGGCGCAGGACCAGAAAGGGCGGGTGCAGTTGTTCATCGACCGGTTCGGGAAGAGATACACACCGCTGGTGCTCGTCTTTGCCCTTGGACTTCTCATCGCGCCACCCATGTTCGGGCTCTCTTTTGCATACTGGGCGGAAAGGGCGGTCGTCCTTCTCGTTGCCGCCGCACCCTGTGCCCTTGTGATGTCGACCCCCGTGGCCATCGCTGCCGGGATCGGCCTGGCCGGCCGAAACGGGGTCCTGATCAAGGGGGGCGTGGCCCTGGAGAACCTGGCCCGGATCAGGGTCGTCGCCTTCGATAAGACCGGCACCCTGACGCGGGGTAAACCGGTCGTCACCGATGTCGTATCGTTCAACGGGAGTGAGAGCGAGATGCTGAAACGGGCCTGCAGCGTGGAGCGGTTCTCCGAGCACCCACTCGCGCGGGCGATTGCCGAAAAAGCGGAGGCATCCGGGATTGAAGGTGTTGAGGTAAAAAGGTTCAGCTCGATCTCCGGCTACGGCGCCCGGGCCGAGATTGATGGTGAGACCGTTTACGTCGGGAGCGACAAGCTCTTTGCCCGGTCCGGCCGGGATGGAGTCTCCAATGGTATGATCGAGGATCTCAGACGGGAGGGGAAGACGGTCATCTTTGTCGGCAGCGGGGAGAAGATCGACGGCATTATCGCCATCCGGGACGAGATCCGCCCCCGGTCGGAAGAGATCGTCTCCGCACTGCACCGGATGAGGATCAAGGTCGTCATGCTGACCGGGGACAACGAAACCAGCGCCGAGGCCGTCGCCCGTGAACTGAATATCGATAAGGTACGGGCCGGGCTCAAACCCGAGGAGAAGATCCGGGTCGTCCGGGAACTGGAAGAAGAATACGGTGCCGTGGCCATGGTGGGGGACGGGATCAACGATGCCCCGGCCTTAGCCGGTGCCACGCTCGGGATCGCCATGGGAGCGGCCGGGACCGATGCCGCCGTCGAGGCCGCCGACATCGCCTTGATGGGGGACGACCTCGGGCGGATCCTCTATGCCGTCCGGCTCGGGAAGAAGTCCGGCCGGATCAGCCGGCAGAATATCGTTTTTGCGATCTCAACCCTGGCGGTTCTTATCCCGGCCGCCCTTACTGGCTGGATGAGCATCGCCGTGGCCGTAATATTCCACGAGGCCTCGGAACTCATCGCCGTTGCGAACGGACTGCGGGTCGCTCGGGAAGGGGATTGAAGGGGGAAGGCAAGGAAGGGCAAGGGGCAAGGCACAAAGGCACAGAGGGACAAAGGGACAAGGCACACAGCAAAAGCATCAACCACGGGGAACTCGGGGAGCACGGGGAAAAGTCGAAACCCACAAGCATGAACCACGGAGTTCTCGGAGAAAGACAAAAATGGGAAGGGAGGATCGTTATGAAACATACTTTGATGATTGTGGGTACGCTTTGCGCTGTTTTCTTCATCCTGGCAGTGCCGGTTATGGCGCCGGCATCGGGGGCGGAGAGGATCCTCTTCCATATCAAGACCGATCTCGCCAAGGACGACGCCCAGATCTGCGTGGCTTACAACATGATCCGGGAGGCCCTGCGGGAGGGGAAGGAGGTCTCGGTCCTGATCGACGCCTCTGCCGTCAATACCTACAAGCGGGGATGGCTCGGTCATGACGCCCTGGAAGGGTACAAACTGCCCGAAAACCTGCGAGCGGAGATCGCAAGGCAGACCGGCGTAGGGATCGGCAAGGTCCCCGCGACCTACGGGGCATACCTGACGCTTTTGCACGATGAGGGCGCCCGGTTCTATATCAACGGCGGGATGCTCGTGGTGGCCGGGATCTCGGAAAAGTTCGGCGATCTGTCGAAACTTTCCGTTGACTTCTTTAAACCGGTCACCTTCAAGGAGATGCTTCATCTCTTTGGCGAAGCGGACCGGGTCGTGGTTTACTGAGTGGCCCTATTCGTAAATACTGTGGCATTCGAGTGCCGCAGGACGGTATCCTCTTTGATCCGCTCCTTATGCCGCACCACAAGGGTATGCCTCAGTCGCTCGTCTCGATGAAACCGCTCTGCAACTCTCTCGGTGCGTCACAGTATTTACGAACAGGAATTACTGAAATGTAGCGATAAAGGTTGATGGAGATCACAAGTTGTGGAGGCAAGATGGCAGCGTATGAAACGTTGATCCGGCTTTTTATGTTTTCGGGGGTTTTGATCGCAATGGCGGTTTGGGAGGTCTTCCGGCCTCGACGGGTTTTGTCGCAGCCCAAAGGTCGGAGGTGGGTCACGAACCTTTCGATCACGGTCTTGGATATGGTCTTCGTCAGGGTTACAATCGGGGGAGTTGCCGTAACTACGGCGATCTATGCGAAAGCACATGGATGGGGTCTGCTCCATGTTATTCAATTACCATCCATTGTTACCTTTCTGGTCACTGTAGTTGTTCTGGATATGGCCGTCTACCTGCAACACGTGTTGTCCCATGCCCTGCCGATCTTCTGGCGCCTGCATCGTGTCCACCACAGTGATCCGAACTTTGATGTTACCACCGGACTTCGGTTTCACCCCTTCGAAATCTTTGTCTCAATGATTTACAAGGCAGCGGTGGTGGCCGCTTTAGGGGCGAGCCCGTGGGGGATGATGGCCTTTGAGGTCATTCTCAATTCCTCTTCTCAGTTCAATCACGGCAATGTTGCGATCCCCCCGGCTCTGGACCGTATCCTTCGGCTGTTTGTGGTCACCCCGGACATGCATCGAGTGCATCACTCCTGGAAGGTGAAGGAGACCAACAGCAATTTCGGTTTTTTTCTTCCCTGGTGGGATCGTCTCTTCGGGACCTACCGGGACCAGCCTGATGACGGGCACCGAGAGATGACGATTGGTTTGAGGGAGTACCGGAATTTTGAGAAGTTGACTTTCCGGCACCTTCTCTGGATGCCTTTTTTAAGGCCGATGGGTTCTTACAGCTTCCGGAGGGAATAAAGTAGCCTTTCGAAACCTTCTTCACTGATTATTCCTTGACATTGGACACGACTCCAAGATGTATAGTGTTCATGTGAAGCAAAAGGTGAGGCGATGGAAAAACTGACGATCGGTAAGGCGGCAAGAGGGGCTGGGGTCTCCACGGATACGATCCGTTATTACGAACGTCTTGGGCTTCTTCCGGATGCCGGGCGGCTGGAATCGGGTTGCCGGGTCTTCCCCGGGGATGTGGTCCGGACGATTCGGTTCATCAAGCGTGCCCAGCGTCTCGGATTCTCTCTCGATGAGATCCGGGAGCTTCTCGCCTTCCGGGAAGAGGGCGCAAGCTGCCGGGAGGTTAGGGCGGCGGCCTTGCACAAGATGGGGATTATAGAGAGGAAGATTGCCGACCTTTCGGCGATCCGGAACGCCCTGAAGAAACTGATTAGTTCCTGCGAGGCGGGGAACGGGGCCGTCTGCCCGATTCTCGAGGCGCTGGAGAAGGAGGAAGAATCATGAAGATCGAGTTGCTTTATTTCGAGGGATGCCCTTCCTGGCGGAAAGCGGAGGAGAACCTGAAGACGGTCCTCGACGAACTCGGGATCACCGATCCGGTCGGGCATGTACGGGTGGAGACCCCGGAGGAAGCGGAACGGCTTTCCTTTCCCGGTTCCCCCACGATCCGGATCGACGGGGCGGACATCGAGGCCGGTGCCGGTGAAGGAAAGAGATTTTCTCTTGCCTGCCGTATCTACAGGGAAGGGCAGGAGGCCTACGGCTGGCCGTCGGTCCGGATGATCCGGGAGGCGTTTGGCAGGATGGCCCGGGATGAAGGAGGCCGGCGATGAGGAAGGCTCAAATCAAACAGAACACGAACCGGCCCGGGACCATCCGGGCGGAACTTGCAACATCCCCCCGATCGTGGTAACTCTATGCAGCGATGAAAGATCTCTGTGCCCGCTGCACCATCTGCTGTTATTACAAGAAACTGCGCGACGACGGGACGGTGGTATATACCGACCGGCCCTGCGAGTATCTCGATCTCGACTCCGGCCTCTGCATCATCTATGAGAACCGGACGAAGATGAAGGAGGACTGCGTCCGGATCACACGGCGTGTTATCGGGATGGGGGCGCTTCCGTCGGGGTGTCCCTATGTCGCCCGGGAAAAAAACTACCGGGGACCGAAGCTGACGAAACGGCTGCGGAAGATGGCCGAGGCGGCCTTCGGTGATCCGGCGAAGAAAGGAAGATGAGATGTACAGGGTCCGGATCTATTATAAGGATACCGACATGGGCGGGGTCGTCTATTACGGCAACTACCTCCGTTTCTTCGAGGCGGCGAGGACGGAGTTCCTCCGGGACCTCGGCGCCGATCTCACCCGGTGGATGAAAGAGGGGATCACTTTCGTCGTGGTCCGGGCCGAGGTTGATTACCTCGCATCGGCTCGATACGATGATCTTCTTGCCGTCGAGACCACCTGCGCTGCTCTTTCGGGGGCGCGCTTCGACCTTTCCTACCGGGTGGTCCGGGAGGGGGACGGGCGGCTCATGGTCACCGGCATGACGAGAATGGCGGCGGTCGGCAGGACCGGCCGTCCCGTCCGGATCCCGGAGGAGGTGCGGAAGGCGCTGGAGGAGGCGATGGGGGATCGTTAAAGGAGACGGGAAACGGCAAAGGCAAATAACCCTTTACCGCAGAGGCGATCAATAATGAAAGGTCTCTCGGAAAATGCGCGTCTGGTTCTTGAACAGCGTTATCTCAGGAGAAACGCCGAAGGAAAGGTGACGGAGACCCCGGAGGAGATGTTCGCCCGGGTGGCCCGGCACGTGGCGGCGGCGGAGGCGGGATACCGCCGGGGCCCTTCCCCCGCGGAGATGGAGGAGCGGTTCTTCGAGGTGATGACCGGTCTCGACTTCCTCCCGAACTCACCGGCGCTGATGAATGCGGGGACCCGGCTGGGGCAGCTCTCCGCATGTTTCGTCCTCCCCGTGGAGGATTCGATCCGGGGGATCTTCCGGGCCGTATCCGAGATGGCGCTGATCCATCAGTCCGGCGGGGGGACCGGATTTTCCTTCTCCCGGCTCCGGCCGGAGGGGGACGTGGTTAGATCCACCGGGGGCGTGGCCTCCGGGCCGGTCTCCTTCATGCAGGTATTCGACCGGGCGACGGAGGTGGTGAAACAGGGGGGGCGCAGGCGCGGGGCGAACATGGGGATCCTGCGAGTCGATCACCCCGACATCCTCCGCTTCGTGGAGGCCAAGGGCGACCCCTCCATCCTCACGAATTTCAACCTTTCCGTGGCGGTGACGGACAGGTTCATGAAGGCGGCGCAGAGGGGCGGGGAGATCCCTCTCGTCAATCCCCGTACCGGCAAGGAGTGCGGCCGGGCCGATGCCGCGTCCCTCTTTGATGCGGTCACCGGCCAGGCCGCGCTGACCGGCGATCCGGGCATCCTCTTCATAGACGAGATCAACCGGAGAAACCCCCTTGCCGCGCTGGGACCCCTGGAGGCGACCAACCCCTGCGGCGAACTCCCCCTCTATCCCTACGAGAGCTGCATCTTGGGTTCAATCAACCTTTCCCGCATGGTCCGGGGCGGGCGGGTAGATTACAAAAAACTCCGCCATGTGATCGAAGTCGGCGTCCGGTTCCTCGACAATATCATCGACCTGAACCGCTACCCGATCCCGAAGATCAGGAAGGCGACCCTGGCCAACCGGAAGATCGGTCTCGGCGTGATGGGGTTTGCCGACATGCTGATTCAGCTCGGGTTCCCCTATGATTCGGCTGAGGCGCTCCGGCTGGCGGGCCGCCTCATGGGTTTTGTCACCTCCGAGGCCCGCCGTGTGTCGGCCGGACTCGCCCGTGAGCGGGGTCCCTTTCCGAACTATCCCGTGAGCGTATACCCGAAGCGGGGGCTTCCCGAACTCCGGAACGCCACGGTGACGACCGTCGCCCCTGCCGGCACGACCGGGATCATCGCCGGGACGACGGGGGGCATCGAGCCGCTCTTCGCCGTCGCCTTCTGCCGCCGTCTCCCCGGCGGGAGAAGCCTGGCCGAGGTGAACCCCCTTTTCGAGCGTGCGGCGTCGGGGAGGCGGTTTCTGACCTCCATGATCCGGGAAGAGATCCTGCGCCGGGGAAGCATACAGGGTATTCGCGGGATCCCTGCGGAGGTCCGCCGTCTCTTCCGGACCGCCTTTGATATCGCCCCGGAGGATCATCTCCGTATCCAGGCCGCCTTCCAGAGACATACGGACAACGCCGTCTCCAAGACGGTCAACCTGCCGGAGGATGCCCCGCCGGAAGATGTGCGGAAGATCTATATAATGGCCCATGCCCTGAAGTGCAAGGGGGTGACCGTTTACCGCTGCGGGAGCCGGGAGGGTCAGGTACTCAGCCTGCCGGAGGCTGGAGGGATCCCGTCAGGACCGGAATGCGGCGGTGCCTGCCGCCTCTGCGGGGGCTGAACCCAGCTGTCCTTTTCGCTTGCCCCCCTTTTGCCATTTCTGATAGAATCTCTCCGCTTGTTCCATCATCGAAAGGGGTTGGTCCTTATGAAAAAAAATCTTACGAACTTTTTTGAAGGCAAGTCCTTCAATGCCGACGAGGCCGGGAAGATCGCCGTCGCCCTGGAACGCCACGGATTCCGCTTTTATAACGACATGAAGGATCGTGTCCGGAATGAAAAGATCCGTCCCGTATTTGCGCAGATGGCGGCGGAGGAGCAGAAGCATATTGCCGACATCGAGGCGCTGCTCGACGGTCCCGGCTCCGAATGGTACCTCGACCCGGCCGCCGAGGAGATGGTGCAGCGCTATTTCGAGGACTATCTTGAAGGGAAGCTCTTTCCCGCCGGGAGTGACGCGGAATCGGTAGTGATGAAACTCGAAAACGAGATCGCCGCCGTGCGGCTGGCGCTCAACTTCGAGAAGGATGCCGTCGCCTTCTACTCTGATCTGGCCCGTCTGGCCGACGATGAGGAGACGAAGAAGGCCTTCAGCCTGCTCAGGGAGGTTGAAGAGGGCCATGTCCTGACCCTTTCGGGTCTCCTGGAACTGCTGGAGGGATGAGATGCCGGAGATGCTCGAAATCGTGGACGGCAGGGACCGGGTGATCGGGATCGCCCCGCGGTCGGAATGTCACGGCAACCCTGCCCTGGTCCACCGCGTGGTCCATGTGCTTGTGGTGAACGGACGGGGAGAGATCCTCCTGCAGAAACGGGCGCCCGACAAGGATATCCAGCCGGGGAAATGGGATACCTCCGTTGGGGGGCACCTCGATCCGGGAGAGGACTACGACACGGCGGCCGTCAGGGAGATGAAAGAGGAACTCGGGATTGCAGGGGCCGTCCTGAGACGTCTCTACAGTTACCCGCTGCGGAACGAGGTTGAGTCGGAAAACGTCACGACCTACCTCTGCCGTTACGACGGAGCGATAGACTTCGATCCAGGGGAGATCACCGAGGTACGCTTCTGGAGCCGGGAGGATATCGAACCGAAGCTCGGCTCGGGGATCTTCACGCCGAACTTTGAAGAGGAATTCCGTTATTTCAAAAATGTTCAATCCTGATGGTGTCGTAAAAAGTTCTTTTCCGGATTCCGTTCATGCTTCGGCAAGCTTCCGGGCATGATGAGCTTGCCGAACCACACGAACGGAATATCAACGTCTTACACCGTTCGCCCTGAGCGTGCCGAAGGGCCTGTCCTGAGCGTGCCGAAGGGCCTGTCCTGAGCGTGCCGAAGGGCCGAACGGACTTTTTACGATTTCATCAATTTTTGATTGAACATTTTTGAAATGGGAGAGGATTCGGTGCTGGTGTCCGGCCCGGACTTCAAATCCGGTGGGGCGGCTTAACACCCCGCCTGGTGGGTTCGATTCCCGCCCTCTCCCGCCATTTATTTAATACAGCAATCAGTCGTTAGCAACCAGCATTCAGCGGATCTGCGGAAGTCACACCAAGCGTTTTCTCGAGAAGAATTTGAAGAGGGTCCCTGTTCGGTCAGTTCCTTGGTTGAGGTCATTCTACAGGAAGGTATTGCGGCGTGAAGCAGGAACGCTTGGCCTTGGTCCAATATCGCCTGGAACAGGCGGAGGAATCTTTGTCATCTTTGGAGAACGAAAAGTAATCAATCGGTTTTCTTTTTCCGCCCTATCCCCATACCCCGGCGCCTTAATCGCAAGGACATTGAATGTCCCGCGAAGCTTATTGACGACAAAAGTCGCCAACGCCTCCCCCTCAACATCATCCGCGATAATAACAAGCTCTTTTTTCCCCGACTGCGCAAGCTTTTCAAGAAGAGGCAAGATATCATTCATAGCTGAAATCTTACCGTCGGTTACAAGTATCGGCGCGTCATTATAAACAGCCTCCATTCTTTCCGCATTCGTAACCATATACGGCGACACATACCCTTTATCAAACTCCATCCCCTCAACAATCTCAGACTCAATCCCGAACGACTGCGACTCCTCAACCGTAACCACGCCGTCCTTGCCGACTTTTTCAATAGTCTCGGCGATAATCTTCCCCATCTCCTCGGACTCCGCCGAAATTGACGCAACCTGTTTTATCTCATCGCCTTTTATTTCTTTTGACATACTTGCCAGAGCTTCAACCACCTCGCTCGCCGCCTTTTCAATACCAAGCCGCACCCCCATCGCCGTCTGCTTCATCCCCTCATCAACAATAGCCTGCATAAGAACAACCGCCGTTGTCGTCCCGTCGCCGGCATTTTCATTCGTCTTGCTCGCAACCTCTTTTATTATTTCCGCCCCCATATTTTCAAACTTATCCGACAACGAAATATCTTTCGCAATAGAAACACCATCGTTTGTTATCGTCGGCGTTCCATACCCCTTATCAAGAACAACATTCCTGCCACGCGGCCCGATAGTAACCTTCACCGCGTCCGCGACCTTATCAACCCCGTTTTTTAAAGCCGCCCGCGCTTTTTCATCAAAAATAATTTGTTTAGACATAAAAATTTCAAAATTAAAAACTGATAAATTTACTTCAAGATGCAAGAGATGCAAAACAAACCCGCAATCCGCAACGAAATTTCGCTCCTCAAAGCATTTGAATCAAAAACCCCTACTTCATCACAGCCAGAATAGACGACTCCGAAATTATATAATACTCCTCCCCGTCAACCTTTATCTCATCCGGCCCGTATTTTGAAAAAATAACCGTATCCCCCACCTTCACCCTCATCGGCAAAACCTTTCCATCATCAGTTACTCTTCCTTCCCCCACGGCAACAACCTCCCCCTGCTCGGGTTTTTCCTTGCTCGCGGTATCCGGAATGATGATACCTGAAGCGGTCTTTTTGCCCTCATTTTCCGCCGAAGGTTTAACCAATATTCTGTCTCCAATCGGAGCAATTTTGTTCTTCGTGCTCATAGCTTTTTATTTTGAACGGCAAAATAAATTCACGCCGGAAAATATTCCGCAATCCAAAATTTTTATAAAAAATTAACTGATAATCTTGTAAATACAATAAAATTATACTCAAGCTGTAAAAGTTGTCAAACATTGCAGTTATGATATATTAAAAATGTATGAAAAGAAATATTTTACGATATTTTTCCCTCCCGAAATCAAACCACGGACTTGAAATTGAAATAAAAAAAGGCGCAGGCTTCACGCTCATAGAATTGCTCGTCGTCATCTCCATCATCAGCCTCCTCGCGAGCATCATCCTCTCCTCACTCAACAACGCCCGCGTCAAAGCGCGCGACGCATACAGAACCCGAACCGTGGAAGAATACAAAAAAGCGATCTATATGGCATACGACGAAAACGGGAAATACCCGGACCCGGGCTCAG